>JAFXLH010000140.1 GCA_017531315.1 Bacillota bacterium | reverse complement strand
TACTAATTGGTCGAGGGCTTAACCTAAATAGTAAGTTTCTCGAACGAATTCAAATTCGCTGTGCGGTTTTCAGAGAACGGCTAATAACTAGATATTAAGTTTCCCGGTGGTAATAGCGAAGAGGCCACACCTGTTCCCATTCCGAACACAGAAGTTAAGCTCTTTAGCGCTGAAAGTACTTGGGGCGAAGGCCCCTGGGAGGATAGGACGCTGCCGGGATATATAATCCTCGATAGCTCAACGGTAGAGTACGCGGCTGTTAACCGCGGTGTTGTTGGTTCGAATCCAACTCGGGGAGCCAAAAAGACCATTCGAAAGAATGGTCTTTTTTCTTTGTCTTTTGGCAGTTTGAGATGCTACGGCTTGATGCTTGGCGAAGGCTGATGGTCGTAAAGTTATATTAGGGTTCGTCCGTGGTCTCGGTCACGGCGCAGTTATCCAGCGCATATTCCAGGAAGCGGCAGATCAGCTCATTGCGGCTGTGGCCGGTCTGATTCGCCAGATTGCTGATGCGGTCTACGGTGGTATCCTTTACGCGAATCGAAAACGTCCTGTACCCATCATCGCCGCGAACCTTTTTCGGGCGGATGATCAGCTTATCATTGCTCATTGCTAACATCACCTCTGTAACATATTTTATGTGTTGATGCTGGAAAAATATATGTTAGAGAGTGTGTTAGGTTTTATGTCGGCTGCTGCTGAGTGTGGGTCTGTATTGGGGTATAGCCAAACGGGCGGTGATATGATAAAATATACTATCAACGATTTTGGAGCTGCCGATGATTTTTCGCCATGCTGTTTATGATGATTTGCCGGCTTTGAAGCAGGTGTACCGCGATGCCATCGCCACGATGGAAGCCGAGGGCGTGCATATCTGGGATGATGTGTATCCGGCGGAGTTTTTGTATAAGGATATCGACCGCCGGCAGCTGTATCTGCTGGAAGAGGCGGGCGAGATAGCCGGGGTATTTGCCCTGCGTGAGGGGCATCTGGCCGGCACGCTGCTGCCGTGGGAACGCCCGTGGGCACGTGCCATCTACCTGGAGCGCTTCGTGGTCAGCGTGCGCTTCTTGCGCCGCGGCATCGGCAAGCAGCTGCTCAGCGAGGCCTGCCGCGTGGCGCGCGAGCTGGGCTACGAGTATCTGCGCCTGCTGGTGGTGGAGAGCAATACGCCTGCCATCAGCCTCTATCTGAAATGCGGCTTCCGCCAGGTGCCCGGCACTTATGACGAGGGCATTCTCGAGGGCGAGGTGCTGAAAGAGAACGGTTACGAGATTTGTCTTGTGGAGGATAAAGCATGAAAGTTTTGGTTATCGATGGTCAGGGCGGTAAGCTGGGCAAACAGCTGGTAGAAATGGTGCGCGCCGCCCGCCCGCAGGCGCATATCACCGCCGTGGGTACCAATAGCGCTGCCACCGCCACCATGCTGAAAGCGGGTGCGGATCAGGCTGCCACCGGCGAGAATGCGGTCATCGTGGCCTGCCGCCGCGCCGAGGTCATCCTCGGCCCGCTGGGCATCGTTATCGCCGACGCGCTGCTGGGCGAGATCACGCCCGCCATGGCGCAGGCCGTGGGGCAGGCAGAGGCGCGCCGCATCCTCATCCCCGTAGGCCGCTGCGAGAATCTGGTGGCCGGCGTGGGCGATAAGCCCGTGGCCGCGCTGCTGGAAGACGCCATCCGCCTGCTGCCCTAAAGGAGGGTTATCATGATTATTTACTTTTCCGGCACCGGCAACAGCCGCCATATCGCCCGCCTGCTGGCCGAGCAGCTGCAGGATAACCTCATCGACGCTACCAAGATGATCCGGCAGGGCATCGCTGCCGATTTTGTCGGCGATCGGCCCTACATTTTCGTTGCGCCCACCTACGCCTGGCGCTTGCCGCGCCTCTTCGCCGAGTGGATTAAGCGCGGCCGCTTCGACGGCTGCCGCAGCGCCTATGTCTTCCTCACCTGCGGCAGCGGCGTGGGGAATGCCGCTGCCAGCGCACTGCGGGATCTGGCGGAGGCCGGGCTGCAGCTGCGCGGCCTGGTAAAAGTGGTGATGCCGGAAAATTACCTCGCCATGTTCCCCGTGCCGAATGAAGCCAAATCCGCCCGCATCGTGGCCAAGGCCGAGGCGCAGGTGCGCGCTCTGGTGCCGCGTCTGGCGGCAGGCGAGGATATCGGCACGCCCTTCGTCTGGCCATGGAGCTGGCTGGCTACCGGGCTGGTCAATAGCTTCTTCTACAAATTCATCATCGGCGATGACGGCTTCTGGCTGCACGAAGATAAGTGCATCGGCTGCGGCCTCTGCGAGCAGGTATGCGTGAAGAATAATATCCGCATCGAGGACGGCCGCCCGGTGTGGCAGGGCGATTGCACGCATTGCATGGCCTGCATCTGCCGCTGCCCGCGTGAAGCCATCGAGTATAAAAAGGCCAGCTCTAAGCGCCGCCGCTACTATCTGCCCTAAGGAGGAAGCTGATGGAAATGCTGATGCTGGCCGTGGGTGCGGCGGCTGTGCAGCTGCTGTG
>JAFXLH010000139.1 GCA_017531315.1 Bacillota bacterium | reverse complement strand
TCGCTATCGCTAAAGCCGAGCAGCGAGAACAGCTCCATGGCAAAGCGGTAGCAGAGCCCGCCGGCGCAATACAGCTTGAAGGGATAGCGGCAATCGCTGCGTTTGGGGTCGCAGACAGCGTCGGCAGTGGGCAGCTGCTGCACCATCTCCCCTGCCCCGTTATCCACCAGCATCGGCTCATGATGGTCGATGATAAGTACGCTCAGGCCCAGCTGCTTGGCGTATTCTACCTGCTCGATGGCGCTGATGCCGTTATCGCAGGCGAGGAGCACTTCCGCGCCATCTTCGGCCAGGCGGGCGATGGCGGCATTATTCATGCCGTAGCCTTCGCTTTCGCGCTGCGGGATATAGTAGCTCACATTGGCATCGACCGCGCTGAGTGCCTTATGCAAAATGCAGGTGCTCATCACGCCGTCTACATCATAATCGCCGAAAATGACGATGCGTTTTCCATCATCAATGGCGTCGATAAGGTGGTCGAGCGCCAGCGGAAAATCGGCAAATAGGGAGCAATCTGCCAGCTGCTGCTGGCCCGTATGCAGGAATTTTTGCATCTCTTTAGCATCGCGGTAGCCGCGAACAGCCAGAATATGCGCCAAAAAGGGCGAAATTCCGGCAGCTTTTGCCAATTCAGTTGGGTCGGCAGAAGTTTGCCGCAGCATCCATTTGCTCATGCTTAACTCCTTTTGTTGCTGTCGTTTTGCATCATTTCGCTTAATTCGGGGTCATCAAGGTATTCTGGCCAGAAGTCTTCGTCCAAAAATTCTTCCGGCACCTCGTTCATATAGTCGCTGGGGTCAAATTCCTTCTCTTCAGCCTGCTCTTTTTTGGCGAAGCGGTCGCCAAAGCGACGCTGCAGATCTACCAGCAGCGAGCCGACCAGACACAGCGAGGAGAAGAAACCGGCCACCATGCCCACGCACAGAGCAATGATGAACATGCGGATAGTGCTGCCGCCTAAGATCAGCAGCGACAGTAACAGCAGCATAACCGCAGCTACCGTGTTTACGGAGCGGGTAAGCGTCTGATTGATGCTGTCGTTGACCAGCTGCGGGTAGGGCGTGGCCGGTACCGGCTCATCAAGGGGGCTGCCGTCTTCTTTGCACATCAACGCTATAGCTGCTTCTTTGGCCTCATTTTCGCGGATGCGGTCGAAGACAACGATGGTGTTGTTGATAGAATAGCCCACCGTGGTCAGCAGCGCCGCCACAAAGTAGCTGTTCACCTCGAAGCGGAACACGGCAAAGACGCTGATAATGACCAGTACGTCGTGTACCAGCGCGGCAATGGCGGCAATGGCATAATCAAAGCGGAAACGGATGGTGACATAACCCAGGATCAGCACAGCGGCGATCAGCATCGAAAGCTGGGCCTTACGCAGCAGATCCATGCTGAATACGGAGCCGGTGCTTTCATTACGCAGCACCTCGAAGCTGCCCAGCTCGGCCAGAGTATCCAGCAGCGCATCCCTTTCGGCTTCCGTAAGTACGGCGGTGCGGATGAGGAACTGGTTATCCCCCGCTTCCTGAATCGTGGGCTCATGCAGCAGCAGATCGTTCAGCGATACACGCAATTCTGCGAGTTCTACGGGTTGAGAATACTCAACCTGCAAAATAGTACCACCGGTAAAGTCGATGCCCTGATTGAGGCCGAAAATGGCTGCTACGATCAGGCCTGGGATGATGGCCAGCAGCGCCAGGGCATACCACAGTTTGCGGCGGCCCATGAAGTTGTAGGCGGGGTATTTATGATTGCGGATACGTTCTTCTACAGTACTCATAGCTCTCCCCTCCTCAAACACCGTAAAACGCCTTATTGGCCAGCTTGGGAATCCGGCTCATCCAGCGCAGTACATAATGCGTGAAAATAATGGCAGTGAAAAGACTGGCGATAAGGCCAATGCTGAGGGTGAGGGCAAAGCCGCGTATCGAGCCGCTGCCCAGGAAATAGAGCACAGCGGCGGCGATAAGGGTGGTGATATTGCTGTCGAGAATAGTCCACAGGGCGCGGGTGAAGCCGCTGTCAATGGCCGCCGAGAGCGATTTACCGTGGTACAGCTCTTCCTTGATGCGTTCGTAGATAATGATATTAGCATCCACCGCCATGCCGATAGAGAGGATAAAACCGGCTATGCTGGTCATGGTCAGCGTAGCGTCGATATAGTTGAGCACCGCCAGCACGATCAGGCTGTATACCACCAGCGATACGCAGGCCCAGGCGCCCGGCAGGCGGTACAGGACAAGCATAAAGGCGGCCAGCAGCGCAAAGCCGACAATGGCTGCTTTGACACTTTTGGCCAGAGAATCCGCGCCGAGGCTGGGGCCGATAATGCTCTGCGAGAGGATCTGAATATCTACCGGCAGCGCACCGCCGCGCAGCATAGCGGCAGAAGCGACGGCTTCTTCATACGAGGCAAAGCCGCCGGAAATGACGGCCACGCCGTTGGTGATCACGGTTTCCACGCGCGGAGACTGCTTTTCCACATCATCTATGTAGATGCTGATAGTTTTGAAGAGGTTGCGGCGGGTGGCGTCGGCAAACAGCTGCGTTCCTTCCGCATCAAATTCCAGTACTACCTGATAGCGGCGGCTTTCCGGCTCATAGCTGTTGATCTGCGCATAGGCATCTTTCAGATGCGCGCCGGTCAGCAATACCGTACCGCTGCTGTCGCGGAATTCCAGGCGATAGGTCTGGCCCAATGCCGCGATGGCCGCTTCCGGATCATCCACGCCGGCCAGCTCGATGATCACGCGGTCTTTGCCCTCGCGCTGTATCACCGGCTCGCTGACGCCAAAGGCATCGATGCGATTACGCATTACATCTACTATCTGGTTCATCACATCATCCGTCAGCTCGGCGTCGGCCTTATCCGGCACAGCCTGCAGCACCACCTGCGCGCCGCCCTGCAGGTCCAGGCCTAAATTGAGCCCCTGCAGCATCGGGCCGAACATAGTGGCGGCGGCGATAATGATTACCGCCAGCGTGATGATCAGTTTCAAGCCGCTGTTCTTTTTCATAAAGCGCCTTCTTTCTGCTAATTTTATCTTTATATTATAAATCAGCTGTCTGTCAATGTCAAACGACGCTGCAAGTTGTGCAGCGCTGGCTGCAAGCCGTGCGGCGGCTATTGCCAAGCGTAAATGCAGCAGATATACTGAAAACAGGCGGAGGTGATGGCATGAAGATACGCTTAGCCGTAAATAGAGAAAAGTATCCGCTTTTGCAGCAGGAGCTGGAAAGCTTGGGCATAGAGATAGACGATACGGCAGATTTGCAGCTGTGTGAGGCGGAAGAACGCGCCGATCAGCTGCTGCTGAAGCATGGCGGTAGCGGCGATATGGTGCTGGTGGAGGCGGGCGATATCATCTATATCGAAAGCTTTGGCCATAAGCTGGAGCTGCATACTGCCACAGCCACATACAGCTGTTCCGAGCCGCTGTATCGCCTGCTGCTGCGGCTGAACAGCGACAGGTTTCTGCGTATCAGCAATTCGGTGATTATCAACTGCGACCGGCTGCAGCGCATCTCCCCTACCCTTTCGATGAAGTTCGTTTTGACCATGAGCAACGGTGCCAGGGTGGATGTTACCCGCAGCTATTACTATATCTTCAAAGAGCGCTTTGGCATTTAGGGGGTGGGCAGATGAATTTGTTTTCTTTGATCATGGCATTATTGCTGGCTGCCCTGCTGCTGACCTTGCTGATCTGGGGCTACCTGCGCTTATATACGCAGCGCATCAACCGCCGCCTGCGGGATGCACAGGCCGGGCGCACGCATCTGCCGGAGCCGCGGTATATGCTGAAGCTGGCTATGGCGCTGCTGCTGATAATGGCACTGGTGCTGACTTCTGCCGCTTTGCCTTCGCTGCAGCGGCTGCGGAATGCGGCAGATATTGAGCGGGATGCGCGAAAAATGGGCTCGGTGAGCGAAGATTGGCTGGCAGAGGTGGCGGTTCACGAGGATATCGCCGGCGTGCTGCTTTTTGCACCGGACCTCAGCGATGCCAAATTTGCAGTATATCTCAATCGCGGCAAGTGGGGCAACTATTATTGCTTCAGCCACGGTGGCAGCTCGGCAAGCGTGCGTAACGGATTGCACAGCTTTAGCTATCAGGATGGCGAGATACTCTTTTCGATGAACAAGCTGGGCATAGCACGCATCGTTTGTGACGATGGCATCAGCTACGATGTTGTCCCCGGGCAGCCTTTTGCTCTCGCCCTGTCTACCGACCGATTTAGCTTTTACGATGCAGCCGGATGCGAGATCGATCCGCATCAAGTGCCGCTCTTTGAGCAGACGGATAAAGATAAATAGACACAAAAAAAGGCAGCTTGCATAATGCAAACTGCCTTTATGTTTGACTACCGATTAAAAATCGTCATCGCTGTAAGCCTTGAGGCCAGCAACGGAGCTCTTCAGCAGCTCGATTTCGGTCTTTTCCGAAACGCGCAGCCAGATGGTCTTTTCCTTAATGCGGGTGACCTGGCCGATGATGCCGCCGATGGTATAGATTTCATCGCCAACGTTCAGGGCGTTGATCATATTGTCATGAGTTTTCTGCTGTTTTTTCTGCGGACGGATCAGCAGTACATAGAAGAGAACGCCGATCAGTACAATGTACAGAACAGTAGTCATCATAGTGCCGTTTGCCAAAGTATTCACCACCTTCTGTTAATAGCGTACTGCATAATATTCTACATAGTGTAGAAAATACCTTTTTCGACTTTGTAAAATATTTCAACTTGACTATTTTTGTAATAGCTGGTATAATAAACGTTGTGCAAAGCACGTAGGGGTATAGCTCAATTGGTAGAGTGCCGGACTCCAAATCCGTGGGTTGAGGGTTCGATTCCTTCTGCCCCTGCCAAAAACCGCATCACTAATGTGATGCGGTTTTTGTTTTTTGTCGCCTCTCCCCTGCTCCTGAGTTGAACCACGGAAGCGTATATGCATACAAAAGCGGATGGCTAATGCCATCCGCCTTTGCATTTGGGGAAGATCTCCACATTGCTGTGAAGCTTTATAACGTTGAGAATTATTCCGCGTGCATACGGAGCAGCGCGGTAACCATAGCAGCGCGGATGCTGACATCTTCCGGAGCGAACAGGTCTTCGCTGATGCCATCGATGTAGCCTTCCTGAGCTGCCCATTCTACCGGCAGCGCATAGTATTTGTACATGGCAACATCGTCATAGCGGCCGGAAAGGGTGATGTCCTTATCTTCTGCCAGACGGAAGAGGAAGGTGGCCATATGCGCGCGGCTGCACGGCTCATCCGGGCCAAAGGTGGTGGGAGTAGTGCCAACAGTAATGCCCTGTTCTACCGCCCACAGCACCGCCTGCAGATAATAGTCGTCCTTAACATCGGTAAAGGGATGTTCGCTTCTGGCAGGGGCCGGGCAGCCAACACTGCGCCAAATAAAGGTCATCATCTGGGCGCGGGTGCAAGGCGCATTGGGGGCAAAGGTGTTGCTGGTAAAACCGCTGGTGATGCCGTTTTCCACCGCCCACAGCACCGCTTCATAATACTCATCTGCTTGGCTGATATCTGTGAAGGGATTTTCACGCTCGATTTTTGCAAATTCGGCATTGATGCTTACTTTGCGGGCGGGCATTTCAAAGCTGAATCTGCCATCGCCCAAATCTTTCAGCTCGATCTCATTACCCTTCGAATCTACTACCTGCAAAGATGCCAGCTTGTAACCGGCTTCCGGCGTTACGGTAATGATAACGGTAGAGCCTTTGGCAGCCGATTTGCGGCTTACATCAATAGTACCGTTATCTGCCGCTTCGGCAGTTACCTTGTTTTTATCGCTGCGGGAGCTGCTGGGAGGAGTGGGAGTGTCGGGAGTATCGGGGATGTCGGGGGTATCGGGAGTATCGGGAGTATCAGGGATGTCGGGAGAATTGAGGTCTTCCTCCCAGATTGCTTTTAAGGTTGTGTCGTAATAAAATGCCCAATCGAAATCATATTCACCCCAGCCATCATCCCAATGCTTAAAAATATATCCTTCTGCAACAGGGTCAGCAGGTTTGGTGGCGCAAGTACCCTTTTCAATAGTTTGCGGCGGAATCTGTTCGCCGTGACCATTCATATCAAAGCTTACGGTTACAGTCGGCTTAGGCGGGGCAACATACTTCAATTGGATTTCGCCATTTACGGCGTCATACTGTTTGGTATATTCATAAGCGCTGGTATAGCTGAAGTAAGCGCTAAGGTCGCTGGCGCATCCTTTTGCAATAACAGCAACAGCATCAGGTGTTCCACCGGGAACTACCGGGAATTTGGGCGTAACATCCAGATTTGCGCCAACCTTAAGGCCGCCGTTGCCCACAGTAATTGCATCGGTAGAAGAATAAATATTCTTAGTGTTCTTGTACGTATCGGTAGTATTGGTATTATTGTTATTATTTACTACCGGCGCGCCTGCAACCTCAATATTGCCCTTGCTGAATACACCACCGCCAAGGGAAGTGGCGGTATTTCCGCTGATTTCACCGCCGTACATATAGAAAGTGGCTTGGGTACCGCCCACCTCATTCACATATACGCCGCCGCCCTGGGATGCGGTGTTGCCGGTAATTTTACCGTTATACATAGTAAAAGTTTTGCCGACATTGATAGCACCACCGTAGGTGTTATGGAAGCCGGAAATGGAGCCGACATCTTCCTGACAATCCGTCAGCGTGAAATCCAGCACGGAAGCGACGGGAATGAAGGAGGCATCATTGCTGCCGGTATAGGTAATATTTTTGCCGTTCAGACAAAGAACGATGTTTCTTTCTTCCGAGAATTCCCAAGGACTGCTTAATTCAATATCATCGGTAAGATAGTAATAACCGCTATCCTTGTTATCGGTAAAATCATCTGCGCTGTTGATTGCAACCCAAGTGGGATTCTCTTCATCAGTATGGATGCCCACATCTCCATGTTCTGCACCGCATACACAGTGGTTGCTGTGAGCGGGGACGCACGCATTGAACGTTACCGTAACGGTAACATTGGAATCGGGCATGGTGAAGGAATAAGTGCCGTCGACGTTCTTGGTCACATCAACCGTGCCGCCTTCCTTGGTGACAGCGACAGATTCCACCTCGTAGCCGTCTTGGGGAGTGACCGTTACGCTCACCGTGCTGCCGCCGGCAGCAGACTCAGGGTAGACAATCACACCTGCGTCACTGGGGTCGGTAATCAACGAAACCTCGTATCTAGGCAGCGGCACGACTTTGATGTATTTGTTACCTCCATAGGTTCTACTGTCGGTCTTATTGTCACCAGTAACAAGGCTATAATTAGTGTAGGTGCTCCCTGCGTATACATCGTAGTTGTCCGCGCCGTCGACGAAGTTGACATCCTTGCCCATGTAGTAGCAGGCATAGTAACCGTTGGTTCTGAGTTCCATGGAGCTATTGCTAATCACTAAACCGTCCACGTAGTTAAGGGCGTTTTTGCCAGAGGAAACGTTCAGTGTCACATCGTTGAGAGCAAGGGTGCCCCAGCTCATATATATGCCCTCTGACTTACTTTGCATGTTCAGAACGCCCGCAACACCATCTTCTGCATAGTCGCTAATGGTCAATGTAGCACTGGATTCTGAATTTCTGAATCCATAACGAACATTGCCTTTTATGGTGCTTGTACCCTTGAGGACGATATTTAATTGAGCCAAGCTATTGGAGTTGATCACATCTTTTTCATTATTCGTACTATTATCATAGCTGAAGCCATCCAGCGTAAGGGTGTTGGTGTCGGGGTCGTAGGTGACATAGCCTGCAGCAATGGTAGCTCCTGCCGCCTGATTGATGGCTTCAACAAGGTCGCCCTTGTTGGCATCGGTGACCTGTACACCGCCGACCCAAAGGTTGTAGCTGGTGTCCGCCAAAGCCATGCTGGGCAGCAGGGTTACTGACAGGATCAGCACCAGCAGCAGGCTAAGAATTCGTTTCTTCATAGTTATTACCTCACTTTTCCTGTTCTTGGGGGAACTTACAAATGCCGCATTCCGGCAGCTTATCACTGAACAGATCGAAGGCGGCGAATTTGCAAAACCAACAGATGGGGTCAATGGCCAGCAAACTTTGCCGCCCGGAAAAACCGGGGCAATGATCAAAGCTGCTTATCGTTTGCCCGCCGGGTGGCTTTATGTATTCCGTGGGTTTTTCTGCACTCATATAAAGCCTTCCCTTCCCCAGTTTCTGCCTTAAAGTATAACAGCTGCGGCGCGGTCAAAACCAACTTTGGGGTGAATTGGCTGATTTTTGGGGTGAATTGCAAAAGCTCCTCCGCCACAAGGCAGAGGAGCTGAAACTTGTGCCTATTCAGTTGTGTGATGCGGATATTATTCGTCCATAACTATCATACAGCGGAACACGCCGTCCTGCGCGGAAAAGAGGCAGGAGCCGCCGTATTTATCGGCGGTGGCGATAATGCTGCTGATGCCGATGCCGCGCAGATGCTCTGGCATTTCGGCAAAGCTGAGTGCGGGGTTGCAGGCATTTTCGCAGCTGACAACAAAGCGCTGTGCCTGATGCTTGATGTTTACGCTGATAAACGGTGCATCGCTGCCGCTTTCGGCGGCGCCGTGCAGGGCATTTTCCAAAACATTGGCAATAATAGCTACCAGATCCGGCGCGGCGGCAGCAAGTTCGGGTTTAGCTGCGGCACGAATTTCCATAGCGATGCCCTGGTCGGCGGCTTTTTGGTGGTAAACGCGCAGAATATTGTTCACCGTTTCATTTTCGCAGAAGCG
>JAFXLH010000138.1 GCA_017531315.1 Bacillota bacterium | reverse complement strand
GAAAGCCAGACCAAGGATCATAGCGGTCTGCAGCTTACCGGCGATTTCGGGCTGGCGAGCCATAGATTCAACAGTTTTAGAAGCGAGCATACCCTGACCAAGAGCGCCACCAAAAGCGGCCAGACCAACAGAAAGAGCAGCACCCAGAGCGATTAAACCAGACATAGTAGTACCTCCTAGATTTTTTTCGTTTTTAATTTACTTAAACGAATTGTTTGGGGATAAATAAAATAATTTCTGTGTATACCCCAATTACTTTTGCGCCGACGCAGAAACTTTACTGCCATGGCGCACCATATGAAATTGTGCGGCGCGCTGGCCGGTCTTTCCCAGACTTAGTGTTCGCCTTCGTGATGACCGACTGCTTCTTCAATGTAGATAGCAGCCAGCATGGTGAATACCATGGCCTGGATAGCACCCATCATGATCGACAGGAACTGCATGATGACCGGAATACCGATCGGAACCATGTTGAACAGTTCATGCGTGACCATTTCTTCGCCGTAGACGTTACCGTAAAGACGGAGCGTCAGAGATACCGGGTGAATGAATTCATCCAGTAACATCAGCGGGAAGATGAATGCAACGGGTTTGGCATAGTGCTTCAAAAAGCCACCTACACCATTATGCGAGATACCGGCGCCCACGGTGGTGAGGAAAGTGACCGCGGCTAAGCCGGCAACCATCGACATATTGGAGGTAGGAGCAGCCAAGCCCGGAAGCGTGCCGGACAGCGGCAGCAGGCCGCTGTAGTTGCAGCACAAAATGAAGACGAACAACGTACCCAGCAGCGGCATATACTTACGGGCAAGATACTTGCCGGTAACGCCACAGAGGAAGTCGTCCAGCATACCCACACCAAGTTCAAACACATTAGCCAAACCGGTAGGGGCCTTATCGGGGTTCAGCTTACGAGTGCCGATGATGGCGACGATGCTCAGGATGATCACCAGAGCGACCGCCGTAGTCATGACACTGGTTACGCCAAATCCACCGATGTGAAACAAGGCTTCAGCTTCATGCATAGGGGAACCTCCCAACAATGTGAATTACTGCAATATGAACGCGGTTCACGACGTTTCCTCACCGTTTTTGCTGCCGTAAACCGTTTTCAACGGAAGTAAGATGCCGGCCAGAGATAAGGCCAGCGCAGTACCTATAAGTACCCAGGACCACAATGCCGCCAGACCAAAAGGCAGGGCGCGGCGCATAAAGAAAATCAGGGCGATCGCCGCCACATCCAACAGAGAATTGATGATCATACGCAGGTAAACGCCCGTATTCTCCAGAATGACACCGTCTTTGAGCGGTCTTTTCCAGATCAGAGCATATTTTGCGCAGCCGACCGCGATGCCGTATGCGGCGCCGATCAGCAATGCTATCCAATTGGACAAGCAGCTCCCTCCCAAATCTCAACGCCACACCATCGTAGCTGGGCTTATTCTACCCTTGTCCTATTTTTGGGCATAATAAGGGCAGGGTTATAGACATTCAAATATATATTAACCGCGTACAGCCAAAATCCTTTTAAATTTCACTTTTTTCTCATTAAAAAAATGAAAAAAGCTGTTTATAAACTGTGGGTTTTATGTGGCATTTCGTCAAAAGGCCGCAAAAAAGCCGCGCTCCACATTTCCAGGCAGCCGCTTAGCGGAACAGACGGGAGGAGACGCTGTTCCGAGCTGCCCGGAAATGGAGCCGGTAAAACGACATAGGAGGAGCCTGGTTGACAGACTCCTCCATAAAAAATCATATCCATTTGTGAAGCCATTAGCGGCAAAACACCACCTAAAGCGATTGTAGCATGAAGCAGGGCAAAAATCAAGTGCCAATGCAAGATTATTAGCCCCGCCAATGCAAGCGAAAAGCGTAGCCACCCACCATCCGCCCCCCGCCCGGCCCGGTGACAGCTACATCCACCAGTAGGGCGGGGGCTTGTCCCCCGCCGTTTTGTAGCTACATCCTGCGTACCGGGCGGCGGGAGCAAGCCCCCGCCCTACATTTTCCCCAACAAAAAGCAGAAGGCTTACGCCTTCTGCTTTTTACTCCATTCCAATATCGCATCGCAGATCTGCTTGCTCGCCGTACCGTCGCCATACGGATTGGCGGCCTGCGACATTTTGGCATATTCCGCCGGGTCATCCAGCAGCAGCTCCAATGCCGCTTTTACCCCGGCGCGGCTCGTACCGGCCAGACGCGCCGTGCCGGCAGCCACCGCCTCCGGGCGCTCCGTGGTATCGCGCAGCACCAGCACCGGCTTGCCCAGCCCCGGCGCTTCTTCCTGAATGCCGCCGCTATCCGTCAGCACCAGATGGCACAGCTTCATCACATGGGAGAAGGGCAGATAGTCCAGCGGCTCGCACAGATGCACATTAGAAAGCTCGCCGAAGGCTTCTTTGGCCGCCTCGCGCACCAGCGGGTTGCGATGCATGGGGAAAAGCACCTCCACATCGGCACGCGCCGCCGCCACCTCCGCCACCGCAGCGAAGATCTCGCGCATCGGCGCGCCCCAGTTTTCGCGTCTGTGGCAGGTCAGCAGCAGCACCTTCTTGCTCCAGTCCACCGCCGCCAGGCCGTATTCCGCCAGATCGCAGGGGCGGTCGGTGACGGTGAGCAGCGCATCGATGACGGTATTGCCGGTGATATAGACATGCTGCATCGGCAGGCCGTCGCGCTTGATATTATCCGCAGCTATCTGCGTGGGTGCGAAGTAGAGATCGCACAGCTGATCGCAGAGGCGGCGGTTCATCTCTTCCGGGTAGGGAGAATACTTGTTATCGGTACGCAGGCCCGCCTCCACATGGCCGCACGGCACCTGATGATAGAAGGCCGCCAGCGCCGCCGCGAAGGTGGTGGTGGTATCGCCGTGTACCAGCAGCAGATCGGGCTGTTCCTGCTCGATGATGCCGCCGATGCCCTCTACCACCGCATTGGTGATCGAGGTGAGGGTCTGCCCCGGGCGCATCAGGTCGAGGTCGTGGTCGGGCTTGATATCGAAGATACGCAGTACCTGATCCAGCATCTCGCGGTGCTGTGCGGTGACCGCGACCACCGATTCGATGCCCTCGGTCTGCTCCAGCATTTTCACCAGCGGCGCCATCTTGATCGCCTCCGGACGAGTGCCGAAAACGGAAATAACTTTCATCGCAATTACTCCTTTGGCTTATTCAGCATCCGCTTTCAGCGTGCTGTAGGGCACCAGCTCCATGCCGGCCTCGCGGGCGAGAGTGCAGGCAAAATCATCCGGATAATCGTCATCGAAAATGACCTTGGCTATACCCGCCGTCACCATCGCCTTGACGCAGGTGGAACAGGGGCGGGTGGTGCAGTAGATGATAGCGCCTTCCAGCGAGGTGCCGTAGCGGGCGGCATAGTTGCAGATATTGGCCTCTGCATGCTGGGCGCGGCAGATCTCCTGACGCTGGCCGCTGGGGATGCCCAGCTGATTACGCAGGCAGCCCACGCTCTCGCAATGCGGCGCACCGGGCAGCGCGCCGTTGTAGCCGGTGCCGATGATGCGGCGGCTGGGCGTGACGGCTACCGCGCCGACATGACGGCGCAGGCAGGTGGAACGGGTGGCCACCTGATGAGCAATGGTCATAAAGTATTCATCCCAGGACTGTCTCATAGCGGGTTTCCTCCAAAAATAAAAACTGCAAGAATACCCGGCGGCCAGCGGCAGCCGGGTATGGGTATAGCTTAGTAGAGCGGGTAGGCGTCGGTCAGCTCGCGAACCAGCTTGGCGGCCTCTTCGGCACGGCCGGTCAGCGCCATATCGATAGCTTCCGCAGTGCGTACCATCTCCGCTTCCTTGAAGCCGCGGGTGGTCATGGCCGCGCTGCCCAGACGCACGCCGGAGGTGGTGTTGGGCGGCAGCGGATCGAAGGGGATGGCATTCTTGTTGCAGGTGATGCCCACGGCGTCCAGCATATGCTCGGCGTCTTTGCCGGTGATATTCTTGGGACGCAGGTCTACCAGCAGCAGATGATTATCCGTACCGCCGCTGACCAGGCGATAGCCGCGTTCCAGCAGCGCATTGCCCAGAGCAATGGCGTTTTTGCGTACCTGCTGCTGATACGCCTTGAATTCCGGCTGCATCGCTTCATGCAGCGCCACGGCCTTGGCAGCAATGACATGCATCAGCGGGCCGCCCTGAATACCGGGGAAGACGGCCTTATCCACGGCCTTGGCATACTGCTCGCGGCAGAGGATCATACCGCCGCGCGGGCCGCGCATCGTCTTGTGGGTGGTGGTGGTGACGATATCGCAGTAGGGCACGGGGCTCATATGCTCACCCGCCGCCACCAGACCGGCGATATGCGCCATATCGGTCATCAGCAGGCAGCCGGCTTCATCGGCGATGGAGCGCATCGCGGCAAAATCGATGGCACGCGGATAGGCGGAAGCACCGGCCACGATCAGCTTGGGGCGAACTTCCAGCGCCTGAGCGCGCAGCTTGTCGTAATCGATCACTTCGCTGCCCTCTTCCACGCCGTAGGCGAAGAAGCTGTACTGCTTGCCGGAGAAGTTGACCGGGCTGCCGTGGGTGAGGTGGCCGCCATGCGCCAGGCTCATGCCGAGGATCTTGTCCTGCGGCTGCAGCAGCGCGAAGTAGGCCGCCATATTGGCCTGCGCGCCGCTGTGCGGCTGCACATTGGCATGCTCGGCGCCGAAGAGCTGCTTGGCGCGGTCGCGGGCCAGATTTTCGATCACATCCACGTATTCGCAGCCGCCGTAATAGCGACGGCCGGGGTAACCTTCGGCATACTTATTGGTCAGCAGCGTGCCCTGAGCCTCCATCACCGCTTCCGAGGCAAAGTTTTCCGAAGCGATCAGCTCGATCTTGTGCTGCTGGCGTGAATATTCGTCATCGATGGCGGCGGCGAGAGCGGGGTCTGCCGCACGGAGGATATTGTATTCGATCATGGCATTTATCTCCTGTTCAGCGATTCTTTTCCACTTCGGTGATCATATCGAGGCGGGTCTGATGACGGCCGCCGGCAAATTCGGTATCCAGCCAGATATTGGTGATCTTCTTCAGCATCTCCGGCTCGGTGACGCGGGCGCCGAGGACGAGGATATTGGAGTTATTGTGCTCGCGGCAGGCATTGGCGGTAAATTCGTCCTTGCACAGGGTGGCGCGGACGCCGTCGAACTTATTGGCGACGATGCTCATGCCGATGCCGGTGCCGCAGATGAGGATGCCGCGCTCTACCTTGCCGGTGCTGACGGCCTCGGCCACGGCGATGCCGTACTGCGGATAATTGACGCTTTCCGTACCGTAGCAGCCGCAGTCGATAACTTCCAGACCGCGCTCTTCCAGCAGCTCGATCAGCATAGCCTTGGTCTCAAAGCCGGCATGGTCGGAACCGATAACGATTTTATTCATAATACAAACTCCTTTCGGCTAAAAAAGATTTTTGTTGATTAATAACTTATTATAGCAAGGATGCAGCGATAATACAAGATAAAAGCAGCAATTACCCAAGAAAAATCAGGGCAAAGCACCGCCACCCCGCGCCAACAAAAAAGCCCACCGCCGAAGCGATGGGCTTTTGCTTATTCGTGATGATGCTCGTGCTGATGCTCGCAGCGCTTGCAGGGCTTGTCCGCGGCGGTGTGACAATCGGCGCAACGCCCATACAATACCGTCTGCGCCGCATCGAGGCAGAAGCCGTGGTCGGCGGCGATATGCTGCGCCAGATGCGAGAGATGACCGCAATCCAAGTGCACCACCTTGCCGCAGCAGCTGCAGATGAGATGATAATGCTCGCCGCAGGCCTCGCCCACATAGCGGTAGCAGGCCTTGCCCTCGGCCTGATGGCGGCAGATCAGCCCCGCCTCGGCCAATTTATCCAGGTGGCGATACACGGTGGCACGCGCCACACCGGCCTCCGCCAGCGCCGCCGCGATATCCTCCGCCGTCAGCACCTCCGTGGGATGCTCCTGCAAAAAGGCCAGCACCTGCTGCCCCTGCCGCGTCTGATAAGCCGCTCTCGCCATCCGTATCCCTCCCATCCAAGCCAAGATATCTGCTTAGATTTTATGCGCTTTCCGCCCCGCTTGTCAAGCCGCCGGGATGCGGAAATGCCACGCACAAGAGGCGGGCGGCCAATGGCCGCCCCTACGCTTACCAAGACACTTACGTATCCGTAGGGGCGAGCAATGCTCGCCCGCCCCATATTACCGAGCCAACGCCGCAAAACTCAGGACTTGCCAAGCTGCTTTTGCAGATTAGCAGCTATCCCCCTCAGCCCCGCCACATCTCCCTTTTCCAGCCGCACTATCACATCCTGCAGCAGCTGCCGGTTCTGCGGCGTCAGCACATTGCCGTATTGGCGCAGCAGACCGCGCAGATCACCGGCATTGTGCGGCTGGGCGGGCAGCTGCCGTGCCGCCTGCTTTGCCCGCGGCGGGGCATGGCGCGCATTCTGCTGCTGCTGCGTCAGCGGCTGCGGCTTGCTGCTGCGGCGCACTCTCGCGGTGCGCGGCGGGGTCTTGCCCATATTTTCTACCATAGCTCCTCCTAATATCTGGGAAAGGCGCGGCTCATCGCCTGCACCCGCTCATAGCTGGGGAAATACTGCAGCGCCCGCGGGCAGGCCGCGCGGCAGCCGGCGCAGATATCCGCCGCATACAGCTCCTCCCCCTCATACTCCTCTTCTTCCGCATAGCCATCTTCCGTCATCTCGCCGTCCCCCGCCACCTCCGCCGCAGACGAGGCAGAAGCGGCCGATGCGAGCATCGAGGCCAGCGAGGCCAGCAGCTGCGGCTCGGCCAGCAGACGGGAGAGCGCACCTTCCGCCGCCCCGCCGCCCGCCTCACCGCTATCTGCCGCAGCAGCCGCAGCGTCGGCATCCGCCGCCGGGGCAGGCGCTGACGCGGGTTTAGGCAGGGCGGAGAGCAGCTGCAGCAGATCTGCCGGCTGGGGCGATTTGCCGCCGCCCAGCATTTGCAGCAGCGGCAGCAGGGAGCTGCCCCGCGCCGAAGAGAGCAGGCCCATCAGCTGCCCGCCCAGTGAGTTTTTGCCGCCGCCCATCAGTCCGCCCCGCATAAGTACGCCCTCCCCTATCGCATCAGCAGCCGCAGCCGATGCCGTTATCGCCGTCGCCTAAGATGATGCTGCTCAAAAACTGCAGCACGATCAGCACGATGATCAGATTGATGATGCAGGAAAAGCCGCTGCCGCAGCCGCTGCCATCGGTGATGCCGGAAACGATGCCATTATTGTAGCAGGCCATAGTCTTATCCTCCTCTTCCCCTACTTAGCAGCCTTCGCCGCAGCCCAGAGCGCCATTGATGATACTGCACAAAAATTCCAGAACGATGAAGAGGATGATCAGATTGATCAGGCAGCTCCACAGATCGTTTTCGCCGCAGCCGTTACCGCAGCCATAAGAACCAAAATTAAACATAGTGCACCTCTCCTTCACAGCTTTTATTTTTCTTTGTGCAAAGGCAACAGCCCCGGCGATAAGCCCCGCCCTGCCGGCGTTCCAAATGCATTATCCGGATGCGGGCCTGCTGGCAGGCGTCTGACAGGCAGGCGGCGGAATCTATGGTCAGCGGCGGATGGCCCTTCACAGCAGCTGTTCTTGATACAACATATGAAGCCCGCGCCACCCGGGTGCATTTGACCAAAGACGATTTTTTGCGTAGCCACTTCTCACCCCCGCCCCGCCACCACCCGTGACAGCCAGCCCCTGCCCACGCCGCCTCAGAACCCTTTGCTCAAGAACCGTAGGGGACGGGTTCCCCGTCCCGCTTGTCGCTATCACCACCGCAGCTGTAAGCACGCAGCACGCAACTACGCCTTTACCCCATCCACTCATACTTCACTTGTATTCGGTCGATATTTGTTATATAATGTTATGATAGAAAAGCGGGTATAATTCTGCCTGCCG
>JAFXLH010000019.1 GCA_017531315.1 Bacillota bacterium | reverse complement strand
CCATGGCTCAGGCCGCCAAAATGCCCACCGATAAATTCACCGACTTCTACTTCGACGTCTGCAATTTCGATTACAGTCGCATGAGCAAGGCGATGGATGCGCTGGTACAGCTGCTGAACCGCACCGACAAGATCCGCATCAAGGGCGCGGGCGTAGACCTCTCCTTCTCCATCAAGGACATCCCCGCCGTACCCTGCGACGGCCGCCTCAATATCCCGGACGGCGAAGTATACACCGCCCCGGTAAAAGACTCCGTAAACGGCTACATCACCTACAATACCCCCAGCCCCTATCAGGGCAAGATCTACAATGCCGTACACCTCGAATTTGAAAACGGCAAGATCGTCAAATCCAGCTGCGACGGCGATGCGATGATGCAGACCGCGCTGCAGTCCATCTTCGATACCGACGAAGGCGCGCGCTATGTGGGCGAATTTGCCATCGGCGTCAACCCCTACATCAGCGAACCCTTAGGCGATACCCTGTTTGACGAAAAGATCAAGGGCAGCTTCCACTTCACCCCCGGCCGCTGCTACAAGGATGCCTACAACGGCAATGCCTCTGCCATCCACTGGGATATGGTCTATATCATGCGCCCCGAATACGGCGGCGGCGAGATCTGGGCCGATGACGTCCTGATCAGCAAAGACGGCCTCTTCGTCATCGACGAGCTGCTGCCGCTGAACCCGGAAAACCTGATGAACGCCTGATAAGTGCCAACCTCTTCCCCTCTTCCCCGCCGACTGTGCCGAGCTTATTTTGCCTTTAGGCAAGGCAGCAGGCCCGCAGCCATACCGGGTTGTATTGCAAGGGCCGATAACGCCGCATAAAGGCAAAAGAAGCCGGCAGAACCCCCCTACAAAATAGGAGGAACACGACCATGATCACTATCACCTACGACACCACCCTCACCGTCGAAGCCGACCGCGGCATCAAGCTGTATCAGCTGCTGGAGCAGCTCCCCGCCCGCCCCGAGCCGCCGCTGGCCGCGCTGGTCAACGGCGATGTGCAGGAGCTGGATTATCCGCTCTTTGCCGACAGCCGCGTGGAATGGCTGGACCGCAACAGCACCGCGGGCTACCGCATCTACCGCCGCAGCCTGCAGATGGTGCTGCAGCTGGCCATGCACCGCCACTTCCCCGGCAAGCAGCTGTGGATCAGCCATGCGCTGGAAGAAGGCGTATTCTGCCGCTTCGCCGACAATACCCCCATCAGCGCCGATGACGTGGCCCTGCTGGAAACGGATATGCGCGCCCTGCTCGAGCAGAAGCTGCCCATCAACCGCCACTACATCAACCGCGATGACGCCATCGATTTCTTCCGCGAGACGGAGCAGCACAGCAAGGCAGCACTGCTTTCCATGCAGCCGCTTGCCAATATCGCCATCCACAGCTACGGCGAGCTTTCCGACTATTTCTTCGGCGAGATGCCGCTCTCGCTGCCGGCCGATGCCGATTTCAGCCTCATCCCCTTCGATGACGGCTTCATGCTGCGCCTGCCCGCCCGCCGCTTCCTTGGCGAAAAGAGCGGCGAATTCACGCCGCCGCTGCGCTTGCAGAAGGTGATGCGCGAGCGCGACGCCTGGCTGCAGATGCAGGGTCTTACCACCGTAGACCAGCTGAACGACGCCATCCGCGCCGGCAAGACCGACGAGCTGATCCTGATCGCGGAAAATATGTACGACCGCCAGCTGCAGAAGATCTGCGATGCGGTGGCGGCAGATTTCCCCACCGTGCGCCTGGTGCTGGTCGCCGGGCCCTCCTCTTCCGGCAAGACCACCACTACCGAGCGCCTTGCCATCGGCTTCCGTGCGCTGGGTCTGCAGCCGGTCACCATCGGCATGGATAACTACTTCATCGACCGCGACAAGACCCCGCTCAATGAATTCGGCAATCCCGACTTCGAGAGCATCCGCGCACTCGACCTGCCGCTGTTCAATCAGCACCTGAATCAGCTGATCGCCGGCGAAGAGGTGATGCTGCCGCGCTACAACTTCACCAAGGGCCGCCGCGACGAAGAGGGCACGCCCTGCAGCCTCAGCGAAAAGGGCATCATCATCGTCGAGGGCATCCACGCGCTGAACGAGCTGCTCACGGAAAGCGTACCTGCCGCCAATAAGCGCAAGGTCTACATCTCCGCGCTGACGCTGCTCAACTTCGACCCGGTAGACCCCGTGCCCACCTCGGACAACCGCATGATCCGCCGCATGGTGCGCGATATGAAGTTCCGCGGCCACAGCCCGGAAAAGACGCTCTCCATGTGGGGCGATGTGCGCTACGGCGAGCATCGCAATATCTTCCCCTATCAGGAAGAGGCGGATTTCTATGTCAATTCTTCCCTCATCTACGAGCTGCCGCTGCTGCGCCCGCTGATCGAAAACGAGCTGGCCGCCATCAGCACGGAAAGCCCCGTCTATGCGGAAGCACAGCGTATGCTCAGCTTCATCCGCTGCTTCGAGCCTGCCGTGAGCGACAAAGTGCCGCGCGATTCGGTACTGCAGGAATTCCTCGGCGGCAGCTGCTTCAATGTCTAACATCTTTAGCCCCGATCCAATAAGGAGGTACGCCAAATGAACAAATTTGCACTCCGCGCCGTTATCAATGCCCTCGCCCTGATCATCGTCTCCTACCTCACCAGCGCCATCATGGTAGACGGCATCTTCGCCGCGCTGGCAGCCGGTCTGGTCTTGGGCGTGGTGAACGCGGTGATCCGCCCGGTGCTGCTGTTCTTCTCTCTGCCGCTGAACATCCTCACGCTGGGCCTCTTCACCTTTGTCATCAATACCCTGATGCTGAAGCTGACCGCCACCTTTGTCAACGGTTTTGCCACCGGCGGCTTCTTCGGTACTTTCTTTGCCGCCATCCTGCTCTCCATCGTCAGCGCCATCATCTCGTCTTTCCTGGGCGAAAAGCCGGAAAAGACGGCCTGAATCTCCTGAATCTAATCTAAGGACGGATAACCATGAAGAAGAATTTGCTGCGTATACTGCTGCTTTCCCTGCTGGCCGTGCTGCTCTTTGCCCTGCCGGCCGCCGCCCATCCGCCGATCACCGTCTTCGTGGACGGTAAAGTGGTAGAAATGGACGCCCAGCCGGTGATCGAAAACGGCCGCACCTTAGTTCCGGTACGCCCGCTGGCCGAGGCACTCGGCGCCGCCGAAGATGATATCGAGTGGGACGCCGTAAACCGCCGCGCCACCATCAGCTTAGGCGAAAAGCAGATCATCCTCACCATCGACCAGGCGCAGGCCAATGTATCCGGCGCCGCCGTGCAGCTGGATGTACCGGCGCGCATCGTGCCGCCCGGCCGCACCATGATACCGCTGCGCTTCGTCTCCGAGCAGTTCGGCTGCCTCGTCGAATGGGACGGCGTTAACTACGTGATCAACATCGTCTCCGACGGCGTCTCCACCACCACGCCCACGCCCGAGCCGCCCACCGTCATCGACCCCGACCGCGACTGGGAAGATGTGCCGGACAGCGCCGATCTGGAAGATCTGGCGGAAGAAGTGCTGGATATACTCAATGAGCAGCGCAAAGAGCTGGAGCTGCCGCAGCTGATCCGCGTGGAAGCGCTGGATGAAGTGGCAGAAGAGCTGGCCGGCGATATGTACGCCAATGACTACTTCAGCTCCGATTCGCCGCATTACGGCACTCTCGCCGAGCGCGCCAAGAAGGCCGAGATCATGATCTCCCACGAGTTCATCAGCTGCGGCTACAGCTTCGCCTGGGATATCGTGGACAGCTGGCTCTATGCCGCCGGAGGCCAGAAGATCTTAGCCGAAGATACCCGCTTCATCGGCATCTACCTCTATCAGGATGAGGATGACGAAGACGCGCCCATCTACGCCGTCTGCGAGGTCATCACCGGCGACGGCTGCTTCACTATGGAAGAAGAAGTATACGCCTCCGGCAGCGAAGTGAAGATCGAAGGCCTGATGGCAGTAGAAGAAGCGCCGATCATCGTCTACACCCTCACCGATGCCGAGGGCACGGGCTACAAGAGCCGCGAAAACGTCTACGTCAACCCCGACGAAGACGGCACCTTCAGCACCAAGCTCTACACCGTGCGCGGCACCAGCTATATGCTGCAGCTGGGCAACGACACCATGCTGCTGCACGTGCTGTAAACCTTGCCAGCAAACCCAAAATTGCGAAGGGAGAATTGTTTATGGAATTTCTGACCGACATCGAATTTACTATGCCCACCGATAATGATTACAATATCATGGAACTTATTGCACAGAAATTCTATGATGATGACGACCATTGGCCGGTAGAAGAATAT
>JAFXLH010000137.1 GCA_017531315.1 Bacillota bacterium | reverse complement strand
TATAGGCGCGGGGGCTTGTCTCCCGCCGCTTGTGTCGGTGATAGATACCTTAAGGTGATGTTTATTATTTATCTAACGGCTTCACCGCAAGGAAATAAACATCGAAATTGCCGCTGCGCGTCAATTATAGGCGCGGGGGCTTGTCTCCCGCCGCTTGTATCGGTGATAGCTGCATATTGCAAAAAAAACCACCTGTATGGGTGCGTGGAAAAGCAAATGTAGGGGCGTGCATTGCACGCCCGCGGGCGACCAATGGTCGCCCCTACGGTCTTCTTCGCATCATATCAGGTGGTTTTTTTTTCACTCATTCCCGTACGCGCCGTCCCAGACGATGCGGCGGTAATTTTGCTTATCGGTAGCGCCCTCGGTAGAGATGCAGAGGGCGAGGGAAGCGGCATCAATGCCAAACATTTCGCGCAGCTGCGTATCGTGCAGTATCTCGAAGAGCGCGCCGCAGCCGGCCGCGCCGCTTTCGCCGGAGATGATGCGCGTATCCGCGCCCGCCGGGGCGGCCAGTATCCGCATCGCCCGCGCCGCTGCCGCATCATCCATCGCTACGAAGGCATCGGCGCAGGATGCCAGCAGCTCCCAGGCCGGGGCGCTCGGCTCGCCGCAGGCCAGGCCGGCCATGATCGTATCCAGCTCGCCCTCGGCTGCGTGCAGCTGCCCATCCGCCGCCGCTGCGGTGCGGAAGAAACAATCGGCGCGGTTCGGCTCTACCACGATGATCTTCGGCGCAGTGCCGAGCAGGTCGCGCAGCGCGGCTGCCAGCGCCGCCGCCATGCTGCCCACGCCCGCCTGCAGGAAGATATGCGTAGGCACACGCCCCGCCAGCTGCTCATGCAGCTCGGCGGCTATGGTCAGGTAGCCTTGCATGATCAGCAGCGGCACTTCCGTGTAGCCCTCCCAGGCGGTATCCTGCACCAGCTGCCAGCCCTCGGCGGCGGCCTGCGCCTTGGCGTGGCGCACCGTGTCGTCATAGAGCAGCGGCGTTATCTCGGCCTCTGCCCCGGCGCGGCGGATGTTTTCCAGTCGCTCGGCGGCGCTGCCGCGCGGCATATATACTACCGATCTCTGACCAAAATAGCTGGCGGCCCAGGCGATGCCGCGGCCGTGATTGCCGTCGGTGGCGGTGACGAAGGTCTGCGGCGGCAGCCCGGCTGCGCGGCGGCGCAATTCTGCCGCATCCAGCAGCTCCCTGCTGCCGAGGCGGGTGGATAGCAGCTTCCCTAAGCAATAGCTGCCGCCCAGCACCTTGAAGGCATTGAGCCCGAAGCGGAAGCTCTCATCTTTCACCAGAATATTGCCGATGCCAAAGACGGCGGCGGTGTCGGTGAGTTCGGTGAGCGGCGTCGGCGCATATTCGCCAAAGCCCCGGTGGAAGGCGGCGGCCTCTGCGGCGGCGCGGCGGTCGAAGCGGCGCATCAGCGGCGTGGGTCGGCCCTTTTCGCTATTAAAAACTACGCGGAATCCCTGCATCTTGCATCCTCCTCTTACGCAGGATAAAACAAAAAGCCGAGATCTCAAGATCTCGGCTTTCGCTTGGTGGGGTTAACTGGGCTCGAACCAGTGACCCCCACGATGTCAACGTGGTACTCTAACCAACTGAGCTATAACCCCAAGCGCAATAACTATTATGCCGTATTTTGCGTTCAAAGTCAAGTATTATTTTATATGGTAGAAAAATTGAACTTGTACCGTCGCTTACACTGCATTTTTCTGCCGCACATACTATTTGACACAGCAGTTTCACAGTGCTATAATTTACTGTAAGAAATTGGGTTTTTATACCCTGCGCCCGGCAGAGATGCCAAGGAGATGCCCTATGACGGAAAAACCGCTTGACGAACAACATATCGATCTGCTGGATCAGGCTGCGCTCTCGCTGGCAGACGCTCAGGCCGCCGGCCGCAAAGCGCAGGAGCTGCAGGAACAGCTGGCTGCCGGCCGCAGCGCCGTGGAAACGTTGATCGCCTCCCTCTTCGCCAGCCAGAATGCCTCTGCTGCCTTCTCTGCCGCCGCAGATGCCGCAGAAGAGATGCACGACCGCGTGGAAGAGCAGCTGGAAGGCCTGGACGACCGTCTGGATGCCGTCTTCGACGCGCTGAGCGATGGCGAAGCACCCGCCGCGCCGCCCGCCCTGCCGGAGTGGTTCAGCCTGCCCGCCGGTATCGGCAGCCTCTCTGACCTGGCTGCCGATGTGGAAGCCGAGCTGCAGCAGCTGGACGCCGAGCCCGCCGCAGACGAACCCGGTATAGCAGACACCCTGCATCAGACCCTGCTGCAGATCAGCGCCGAACTGGCAGAGCTGAATCTGCTGGCCGATGAGCCTGTCGTGGAAGAAGAGGCCGTGGTCGATGCCGTTA
>JAFXLH010000136.1 GCA_017531315.1 Bacillota bacterium | reverse complement strand
TGCACCGCTTGCTTCCTTGATTGAGAACTATGAGGGTATCACCGTTGATGTATTCAAGATCAGAGCACGAGTGACTGGTGCGGAGCATCAGGATATGCTTCATCTGACCGACGGCTATATGACCGCTTGGATGCTTTACCATCTGCAAGGCGATGAAGAAGCTGCAGGCGTTTTTGTTGGAGAAAATGCCGAAATCCTTACGAACAGCGGTTGGCAGGATGTTGAGAAAAACAAGTGATGGTATGGCAATTATTTTTTCTGATATCTGTTTATATTTGTTGACAATGTTAACACGACCAAGCAGCTGCCGCAAACAAAAAGAGGGTGTCTTTCGACACCCTCTTTCGCTTCAGACTTCCTTACCGCAGTTGTTGCAGAATTTCGCGCCGTCGGCTACCTGCTGGCCGCAGGCGGTGCAGAAGACGGCGGAGACGGTGACCGGTTCGCCTACCGGTTCTACCGGCGCATCGTCAGCCTTCATGCCGTCCAGTTCGGCCTGCAGTTCTTTCAGGCGATCTACGCTGACCTTTGCCGCATCCAGCAGCTCGGCCGGGATGAGGGTGGAAAAGTCGTAGCCCTGTTCGGTCTGTTCCCAGACATATTTACCGATGGCCTTGTAGGCATCGTCGCGTTTCTTTTCTTCGCCGAGGATATTGGCTTTGATCTTGCCTTTTTCTGCCAGTTCGCCGCCCTTGTTCACGGCTTCACCGGCCACGGCCTTTACATTTGCAGCTAAGTTGTCAAACAAACCCATAAGTAGTTCCTCCTTATATTTTCCGGCATTGCCGGCATTATTGCCATTCATTGTTCATTTTCCAGCCGGCGCAAAAACTCGCGCGCCCGGCCGCTGCCTTCCAGATAATAGCGCAGGTACGGCGTCAGCGCCAGCTCCATCTCTTGCAGCATCGCCTCGCTGATGCTAAGCTGCGGCACGCGGGTCAGCGGCGCATCCAGCAGACGCTGCATATTCCGCACTGTGCCGGCCGAGATGATGCCGCTATCGCTGCCGCGGCAGGCCCGGCAGATGATGCCGCCGCGCCCCGGGGAGAGGTAGAAGCTGCCGCCTTCCAGCGAGCGGCCGCAGGCACGGCAGCCGTCCAGATACGGACGCAGCCCCAGCGCATCGAGCAGGCGCAGCTCCATGAAGCGCGCCGCCTGTGCGTGGCGTTCGGAGAGGCTGAGCATAGACCACGCCGCCAGCAGCGAGGCATATACCTGTGGCTGCGGCTTGTTCTCCGGCAGGGAGATGATCACCAGCTCTGCCAGGTAGGCAGCATAGGCTATCTTATTCAGGTCGGCCTTGATGGGCAGAAACGGCTCGATGATCTCGCCCTGGGTGAGGATATCCAGACTGCCGCGTCCGGCCACCTTCTGCACGGACACGCGGGAAAAGGGCTGAGCCAGCGGGCGCAGCGAACCGTCCGGCTTGCGGGCGCCGCGGGCCAGCAGCGTCTCCTTGCCCTCTGCCGCCGAAAAGATGGTGACCAGCTTATCGTTTTCCTTATAGTCGCGGCAGCGCAGCACCAGCGCATCCAGCATAGCTTCCCGCGCCATATCACACACCCCCAGTGGGAGAATCAGTCGCCCCGATCAATCGTCGGTAGTTAAGTCCCAGTTTTTCAGCAGGCTCTCATTATCGCGCCAGTCTTTCTTGGCGCGTACATGCAGGTCCAGATAAATGGGGCAGGAAAGCAGGCGTTCCATCTCGGCGCGGGCGCCGCTGCCGATCTCGCGCAGCATCTTGCCGCCCTTGCCGATGATGATGCCCTTCTGCGAATCGCGCTCCACATAGATATTGGCATCCACATAGAGCTTGCCGCCGGGGCGCTCTTCCATCGCGGCGATGGTCACCGCCACCGAATGCGGCACCTCCTGCGCGGTGCGGCGCAGCACCTGCTCGCGGATCAGCTCGGCGAGCAAAAACTGCTCCGGCATATCGCAGTGCATACCGGGCGGGTAGTACTGCGGCCCTTCCGGCAGATACTGCTTCAGCACGCGCATCAGCTCATCGGTATTATCGCCGCTCTTGCCGGAAAGGGGGATGACCTCTTTGAAGTCGAACTTCTGCGAATAGGCAGCCAGCAGCGGCAGCAGCTGCTCGGCATTCAGCAGGTCGATCTTGTTGACCAGCAGGAAGACCGGGCATTTCTGTTTCTTCAGGATATTTTCGATGATGTATTCCTCACCCGCGCCGAAGGTATCGCTGCCGTCGACCAGATAGAGGATGATATCGCAGCCGTCCAGCGAATCGCTGACCGCCGTCATCATGCGTTCTTCCAGCTTGTTGCGCGGGCGGTTGACGCCGGGGGTATCCAGAAATACGGCCTGGAATTCCTCATCGCCGACGATGCCGCGGATGCTGTTGCGCGTGGTCTGCGGCTTTTCCGAGACGATGGCGATCTTGCTGCCCACCAGGCGGTTCAGCAGCGTGGATTTGCCGGCATTGGGCCGGCCGATAATAGTTACAAAGCCAGATTTGAATCCGCTCACAAAAATACCTCACTTAAGCTTGCTTATTTGCTTTCTGCTTCCACTTCGTCGTAAACGACCACGGTGCTGCCGTCGGCTATCTCGATCCACAGCTGACCGCCGGGCAGCGCCCAGGTCTGCTTGGTCTCATCATCGTAGAAATAGGTGTGATCGTCCAAGCTGTCGCGCTGCCAGTAGCCCTCGCGGATGATGCCGTTGACAAACAGCTGCGCCTCGCCCTCGCCGGCCAGCGACATGGCCAGACGGCCCTCATCATCCACCACCGCCGTATGCACATACTGCACGATAACGGCCTTGGCGGTAAGCTGCTCATCGGTAGCGGCGTCCACATGGGCGTCGGTCTTGGTGAAGCGCAGGTAGCTGTCGCTCTCCTCATCGTAGAGGAAGCCGGCCTGCGAAATGCCGTAGTAGATATGCAGCGCATTCACATAGTTGCCGCGGTACTTTTCGCCCTTATCCATAAAGCGATAGGCGGGCACATCGCTCTCCGTGGCATCGAAGCCCTTATCCACCAGCATCTGCGCCATATTCTCGCCGCTGGTATAGAGGTTATGCGGCGCCTTGCGGTCGGCAGAGCGCCAGAAGTACTGCTGTCCGTTGGTCAGCTCATTGACATAATCGACCAATTCGCTGGAAAGGTAGAGGCGCGCCGCCTCGCTCCAGCCGCAATGCACCAGCACTGCGTCCCATTCACGCGCCAGATCCACCACATAATCGCGCACCGAGCGCACCGGGCCGATCACCTCCGGCAATTCGCCGTAATAGAGGGCGAAGAGGCGGCTGATGCCGCTCTCCACGGGGATCTCGTAGATGATATCCGCTTCCGTCAGGCCATGCTGCGGCTGCGCGGCTTCCGTATTGCCAAGGCTGACCAGATACGCACGCGGCAGCAGTTCGTCCACCGTTTCCCCGGTCAGCGGATGCTGCACCGGCTGCGGGGCGGGCGGAGTATCGCCATTGCCCTGCTCATCACCACCGCAGGCCGCCAGCAGCAGTGCCAGCGCCAGCAGCAGGGCGAGCAAAAATTTATATTTGTGCATTGTTATCGCATCCTTTCAGATTTGCTTAGCGGCTGATGCCCAGCTTGTCCATGATCGCATCCTGCAGCTCGCGCATTTCCCGCTCATCTTCCGGCTCCATGTGGTCATAGCCCAGCAGATGCAGCATACCGTGCACGAAGAGGAATACCGCCTCGCGGCGCAGGCTGTGGCCGTATTCGGCGGCCTGTGCCTCGGCACGCGGCAGCGAGATGACGATATCGCCCAAAAGCAGCGGCTCGCCTTCCGGCACCCACATATCCTCGCCTTCTTCCAGAGCGAAAGAGAGCACATCGGTGGGGCGGTCCACGCCGCGGTATTCGCGGTTCAGCTCGTGGATCTCTTCATCGCCGCAGACCACCAGCGACACCTCGTAGATGTCATCATCCACGCCCGCCACCAGCAGCGCAGTCTCTGCCGCCTGCTGCCACAGCTGCGGCAATTCGGCCGCCGGCTCAAAACCTTCGTGAAAATCCATTACGATATCGATAGACATAGCATTTCCTTCTTTTGTTTAGCTTCTTTTGTTTAGTTTCACTTGTTATAGCTTATTTGGCCTGCCCCGCGTCGCCGCTGCCCTGCGAGGGATAGGCGATGCGGTTATGATTCATACCGGCCAGCACCATCATAAAGGCCTGGGTGATCGTATCCAGATCGCGGAAGGTAAGCGGGCATTCCGCCAGCTGACCTTCATCCTGCTTGGCACGGATCACGGCGCGCACCTTCGCCTCGATGGCATCAGGCGTGGAGGCGGTGCGGATGGAATGTACCGCCGCCTGTACCGAGTCGGCCAGCATCAGCAGACCGGCCTCCTTGCTCTGCGGCTTGGCGCACTTGTAGCGGAAGTCCTCCACATCCACATCGGCCGGGTCTTCGGCCTGCTGCAGCGCCTTATTGTAGAAGTAGCTCATTACGCTGTTGCCATGATGCTGCTCCACGATGTCGATGATCTCCTGCGGGAAGTCGTATTCCCGCAGCATCGCCGCGCTGTCCTTGGGATGCGAGGTGATGATGGTGGTAGAGATGGCCGGCTGCAGCTTATCGTGCGGATTATCGCCGCTGCTCTGGTTCTCGATGAAGAAGTAGGGCCGCTTCAGCTTGCCCATATCGTGGAAGTAGGCCGCCGCGCGCACCAGCAGCGCATCGGCGCCGATGGCATCCGCCGCCGCTTCGGCCAGGGAAGCCACCAGCAGGCTGTGATTGTAGGTACCTGGCGCTTCCAGCATCAGCTTCTTCAGCAGCGGATGGTTAGTGTTGGTCAGCTCCAGCAGGCGTACATTGGTGGTGATAGCAAAGGCACTTTCCAGGAAAGGCAGCATGCCCATCGCCAGCATGGCGGAAAGGAAGCCGTTGGCCACGCCGAACAGCATACCTACGACGATAGCCTTGTAACTCTGATTG
>JAFXLH010000018.1 GCA_017531315.1 Bacillota bacterium | reverse complement strand
GCCGGAAGCGGTGCGGCTGCCGGAAGACTTTCGCCCCCAGAGTTACACCGGCACTTATTTAGGTTGTGACGACTAGCCCACATAGCCCCCTCATCCGAGGGGGCTTTGTTCTTGCTATCACCGGCAGCGGGGGCGGGGAGTGTGGGGTGGCTACGCGGCTTTGTATGCTGTATTGCGTATTTACTTGCCAATCGGCAAGTATGGGTGTATAATTATATAATACCGCTGCAACTTTAATCATTTAACATCGCAAAGGATAATAGCGAAAAGGAGAATGCTTATGACCGCTAAAGTTTACTTCACCCGCGATCTCACCCCGGCCGGCCTGCTGAAGGCTTATCGTGCTCTGGGGGTGACGCTGCTCGCACCTACCGCCGTGAAGATCCACAGCGGCGAACCCGGCAACCAGAACTTCCTCCGTCCCGCCTTCTGGCAGGTGCTGAAAGATGAGGTAGGCGGCACCTGGATCGAGTACAATACCGCCTACAAGGGCGGCCGCAATACTACCGAGGCGCATCTCGCTTCGCTGCAGCTGCACGGCTGGGAAAATGTCGACCTGCTCGATGCCGAGGGCGAAGACCTGGTGCTCGATATCCCCGGCGGCAAGCAGATCAAGAAAAACTACGTGGGCAAAAATCTGACTAATTATCAGGGCCTGCTCACTCTCTCCCACTTCAAGGGTCATCCGATGGGCGGCTTCGGCGGCGCGCTGAAGAATATCTCCATCGGCATCGCCTCTTCCTACGGCAAGGCCTACATCCACGGCGCGGGCGAAGCGGAAAAGATCTGGACTGCCGACCACGACTCCTTCCTCGAATCGATGGCCGACGCCGCCTCTTCCATCGTCGCCTATTTCGGCGCCAATGCCGCCTATGTCAACGTGATGGCCAATATGTCCGTCGACTGCGACTGCTGCGCCAAAGCCGCCGATCCGGAAATCGGTGATATCGGCATCCTCGCCTCGCTCGACCCCATCGCGCTGGATCAGGCCTGCCTCGACCTCGTCTACGCATCCGAAGACCCCGGCAAAGCCGCGCTGATCGAGCGCATCGAGAGCAAAAACGGCGCGCTGATCGTGGAAGCCGCTGCGGCGCTCGGCTTCGGCAGCCGCGAATATGAGCTTATCGAACTGGACTAACTTTGACTGGAGTACGCATGAAACCGCAACCGCAACTTATCTGTGAAAACTTAAGCATCTCCGCCGAGGGCCGCCTGCTCTTTGCCGGGCAGGATACGGTGCTGCTGGCCGAAACCTACGGCACGCCGCTCTACCTGCTGGATGAAGATCAGCTGCGCGCCAATTGCCGTATGTACCGCCGCGCTATGGCGGCCAATTTCGCCGCCTGCGAGGTGCTCTATGCCGCCAAGGCCAATATGTTCAGCGGTATCTGCCGCATTATCGAAGAGGAGGGCGTCTGCCTCGATGTGGTGAGCAGCGGCGAGCTGTATACCGCGCTGAATGCGAAGTTCCCGCCCGCGCGCATCTACATGAACGGCAACAACAAGACCGACGACGACCTGCGTTACGCCATCGGCAGCCGCATCGGCGGCATCGTGGTAGATAGCACCGAAGAGCTGCTGGCGGCCGAGCGCATCGCCGCCGAGCTGGGCGTAGAGCAGCCGATCCTGCTGCGCCTCACCCCGGGCATCGACCCGCACACCTATGCCGCGGTGGCTACCGGGCAGGTAGATTCCAAGTTCGGCGTGCCCATGGAGACCGGGCAGGCTGCCGAGCTGGTGCGTCTGGCGCTGGCGCAGCCGCATCTGCCGCTGATCGGCTACCATTGCCACGTGGGGTCGATGGTCTTCGATGAAGACGTCTTCGAGCGCAGCGCCGCGGTGATGCTGGACTTTATGCTGGCTATGCGCGAAGAGCTGGGCTTCGTGCCGCGCATCCTCGATCTGGGCGGCGGCTACGGCGTGCGCTATGTGGCATCCGATGCGGCTATCGATATCGAAGCGCGCATCGGCGAGCTGGCTGCCTTCATCAAGGCGCATTGCGGGCAGATCGGCCTCGATGTGCCGGAGATCAATCTGGAGCCCGGCCGCAGCCTCGTCGCCAATGCCGGCCTCACGCTCTATACCGTGGGCGCGGTGAAGACCGTCCCCGGCTTCCGCACCTATGTTTCTGTCGATGGCGGCATGACGGATAATCCCCGCTACGCGCTCTACGGCAGCAGCTACACCTGCCTGCTGGCGAATAAGGCGGCGGAAGAGGCGTCGCTCACCTGCGATCTGGTGGGCCGCTGCTGCGAGAGCGGCGATGTGGTGCAGCCGTCGGTGGCGCTGCCGCAGAGCGTCTGCCGCGGCGATATTGCCGCCGTGTGCATCACCGGCGCCTATAATTACTCCATGGCCTCCAATTACAACCGCCTGCCCCGCCCGCCGATCGTGATGCTGCGCGATGGCGAGAGCTATGTGGCGGTGGAGAGAGAAAGCTTTGCGGATTTGTGCCGCTTAGACAAGTAACTCCCGGCCAAATAGCCATTTTGGCTGTGTTGCCGGCCCTTGCAATACGCCCGGTATGGCGGCGGGCCTTGCGCCTTGCCAAAACGGCTATTTGCCTCGGGATTGTATGGGATATGATGAAAGCCCCTGCATAACGCAGGGGCTTTTTGTTTGTCGTAGCCGCCGGTTGCGCCATGCCGGGCGCAGCTCTAAACAGCAAAGCCGGGCAGGGGAGAGGGTGCTGCGGGTGCGGGGCGAGAAGCCTTGGCTCCCCCTCTGGGGGAGCTGGCAGACGCGAAGCGGCTGACTGAGAGGGTCGGGCACGATGCAATGGGGCGGGCGACCATTGGTCGCCCCTACAATTACAAGCAAATCTTAGCACTTGTAGGGGCGAGCATTGCTCGCCCGCCGGGTACGCGGTGTACAGCTGCAAGAAGCCAGTAGGGCGGGGGCGTGTCCCCCCCCGCAAGGTAGCTAGTCGCGAATAGTTACAAACGGCGGGGGTCAAGCCCCCGCCCTACAACTGTATGTGTTACATCCCCCCACAACAAAACCCCCCTCGTGTGAGGGGGGTCTTGGTTTGCTGGTAAATTTCTAATTATTTGCGGCCGGTGATGGTCACTTCATTGGTCGCGCCATTCCATTCTACGTCAGCGCCGAGCTTTTCAGCGATGAAGCGAACGGGGAGATAGGTGCGGCTGTTTTCGATGAAGACCGGGGCTTCCAGTTCGGCGGGCTGACCGTTGACAAGAACGGTGGTGCTGCCGACGGTGAGAACGATCACGGTGTCACCCTTGGTGATGGTGACGGTCTGAGCATCGTTGTTCCATTCGACCTTAGCGCCGAGGTTTTCGGCGATCAGGCGGACAGGCAGGAAGGTGCGGCTGGCCTTGATAACGGGAGCAACGTCGCTGGCGACGGCTTTGCCGTTTACATCAACAGCCTTGCTGCCAATAGTCAGAACCATCTTCACGGCTTCGCCCTGCGGAACGAAAGTGACCTTGATAGTAACTTCGCCGCGCGGCATGGAGAAGCTGTAAGTGCCATCGGCACGCTCGGTAACATCGACCTTAGTACCGTCAGCCTTGGTTACGGTAACAGTACCGACTTCGTAACCATAATGCGGAGCAGCGGTAATAACCACGCCGCTGTCATAAGAAGCAGAACCCTTAACGGTAACATCACCGTTTTCGGCTTCAACAACGCCTACTTCGTAACGCTTAACAGCGGGAGGAGTGGGCATATTTTCGATGGCTTCTTCGCCAACATGGATGCCGCCCTTGTAGTCTTCTTTGATTTCAGGGTTGCCAACGATGAAACCGGTAATATCCTGACCGCTGGTGAAAGAACCACCGGTGATAACATCGGCTTCAGTTGCAATAGTAGAGCAGTCTGCTTCGTAGAGGGTGAGATCGCCGGTTACGGTACCGCCGCTGATGCTTACTTCACTAGCTTCAGCTTTAATAGCACCAACAGTACCATCTGTAATGGACAGCTGGGTATCAGCTTTGGCCGATCTAGCCATATTGATGGCACCAACTTCACCACCAGAAACATTTACAATACCAGTCTGGCCATTGTTACTGGAGGGAGCCTGTGCCCAAATACCGCTGGTATCACCGGCAATTTCACCGCCATAAACATTTACATAAGCGGTACCGCTGCCGGAATTAGAGCTGGGACTATCCATAAACACACGAACGGCAGTATAAGTGGAATCTAATTTAACGCCATCATAAACATTCAGGGTAGCATCGCCATAGGAGTTGGCATTAACGTTTACAGCATAAGCCATGCCGGTACCGCCTAAATGTTCAAACGTACCACCATACAGATTTAAAGTGCCACCACGAACTTCAAATACATCAGACATACGTGCCCAATCACCATCATAGTTTTCGGCAGTTACAGTAATAGCGCCAGTTTTAGTAGTACTATTATCATATACGTTTAATACAGCGCCTCTGCATACATGAATAAGAGCGTAATTGGCAGTCGTTTTATCGGTACCAGTAATGCTAAAACCGTTCAAGTCAAGAGAAACAGTAACATTACCAGTAATAGTAATTGCAGCCCTATAGCCATGCGAAGCTTCGTCTACATCAGTAGTAATATCGCTAGTCAGTCTTACGCTTTCGCCAGCTTCGAGCTTAGCCTTCAAAGTGGCAAAATCGTTTACATTGGTCACGTCGGCCATAGCTACGCTGCTCATGGCAAACACCAGCACGAGTGCCATCAGCAAAGAAACGAGTTTCTTCATATGAAATTCCTCCCCAAAAATATTTTGGCCGGATGGCCATAAAAACCCAAAGTGAAATGCATACTTAGCCTAGCATACATTT
>JAFXLH010000017.1 GCA_017531315.1 Bacillota bacterium | reverse complement strand
TTGGCGGCGATGCAGAGGCGGTAGCCGCTTTTGAAGTCGGGCTCGGCCAGCTGTACTTTGCTGGGGTGGCCGGTCAGCTGACCCTGCTGCAGCAGCTCGGCGTGGATGGTCTTCTCCAGGCCGCGTCCGTCATATTTGGCATAGGCCTCGTGCGCGCACCAGAGGCGGAAGAAGTGCAGCTCATCCGTGACCCACTCGCGCTCGGCGCGGGTGAACCAGCGTTCGCTTAAAGCTTTCCAGTCGAGCTCTCGCAGCTGCTCCAGGTCGATGCCCACGTTCTTTTCCGCCACCGCGCACAGCCACCAGCTGCCGCTGTGGCTGATGGAGAAATGCGGCGCATCAGGCGCATCGATGTAGGGCTTGCCGTGTTCATCTTTGGCGATGGGGCAGGGGAGGGCAAGGCCGTGCTTATGGAGCGCCTGCTGCAGGAATTCCTCGCGGCGGGCGGCGTCATCGGTGGTGTAGTATACGGTGATCATCTTATTTGCACAGGTCTGCGTAAGTGCCGCTGGTCAATTTGATCAGGTCGGCGGGGCTGATTTGCAGCTGCGCGCCCACTTTGCCGGCGGAACAGACCATCCTTTCCTGATATTGGGCGCTCTCGTGGAGGAAGGTGCGGAAGAGCTTCTTCATGCCGAGCGGGGAGCAGCCGCCATGCACATAGCCGGTGATTTTGAGCAGCTCTTTCTGCGGCAGCATCTCTACGGATTTTGCCCCTGCGGCGGCAGCGGCCTTCTTCATATCCAGCGCTTCTGCCACCGGGATGACGAAGACGAGGTATTCTTTGGTATTGCTGACGGTGACCAGCGTTTTGAATACCTGATTGAGCGGTTTACCGATCTTTTCTGCCACCGAGATGCCGTCGATGCGGCCGTCTTTGGTGTCGTATTCATAGCATTCCACGGCGATGCCGGCGCTTTCCGCCAGTCTTACCGCATTGGTTTTGATAGTGGGTTTAGCCATAGGTTTCTCCTTATACGATTAGTAATAAATGCTTCTTCCGCATTGGGGTGGCGGGCGGAATCCCTCCGCCCCTACGGGGCACCTCCCTTTACCAAAGGGAGGCAAGATAAGAGGTAAAATAACAGCGCCGAGGATTTTTTGTCCCCGGCGCTGGTTTTAGTTGGTCTGGTTGGCAAATACCGGGTCGCAAGTGATGCGTACGCCGAGGCGGCGCAGCATATCTTCATCGGTATGAGAGAGCATGGTGGTGCAGTGGGCTTCGCAGCCGCGCAGGTCTTTGAAGCTGCCTAAGGCCAGATCCACGGTGGGGTTGGTGGCAGAGCAGAGCGAGAGCGCCAGCAATACCTCGGAGAGGTTCAGTTCCTGCACCTTGTCTTTGAGGATGGATGCCTTCATCCGCTGGATCGGCTCCAGTACGGCGAGCGAGAGCAGCAGGATATTATCGGCGATGCCGGCGAGCGCCTTGATGGCGTTTAAGACGCCGGATGCGGGGGCGCTCATCAGCTCGGAGGCGCGGCCGGTGGTGAGGCGGCCATCCGGCAGCTGGAAGGCGATGGCGGGCACGCCGCGCTGGGCGGCCTTATTGCGCGCAGCCATTACTACCGGGCGGTCTTCCGCCTTCAGCTCCAGCTGCTGCATCACCGCATCGATGCGTTCCACCTCTTCCTCTTCGGCCTGGCCGAGGCGCTGATTGCAGAGGGCGTGGAAGTGGCGGCGGATGATCTCCTGGCAGGCGGCATCGCGCACGATCTCGTCATCGATGATGGCTTTGCCGGCCATATTGACGCCCATATCGGTGGGCGAAGAGTAAATATCGGTATCGCCGCCATAGACGCGCTTCAAGACGGCGCGGACGACGGGGAAGATCTCGATATCGCGGTTATAGTTGACGGTGGTCTCACCGTAGGCTTCGAGGTGATAGGGGTCGATGGCGTTGAAGTCCATCAGGTCGGCGGTGGCGGCTTCGTAGGCGAGGTTTACCGGGTGCTTCAGCGGCAGATTCCAGATGGGGAAGGTCTCGAACTTGGCATAGCCGGCCTGCACGCCGCGCTTCTGCTCGTGGTAGATCTGCGAGAGGCAGGTGGCCAGCTTGCCGCTGCCCGGGCCGGG
>JAFXLH010000135.1 GCA_017531315.1 Bacillota bacterium | reverse complement strand
GCCTAATGCGGGCGGTTTTTATTGTATATATAATCGTACAAATGTTCTATTGCGGCAGGAGTATGTTATCAAAAAAGCGAAATAGTACAGAACTAAATCTCGCGGAGGAATTATGGCCGCTTCTTTTAACGAATATGTGATCATCGACCTGGAAACTACGGGTCTGGACATATTGAACGATTCGATCATCGAGATCGGCGCGGTAAAGGTGCGCCGCGGGCTGGTGGTGGACGAGTTTTCCGCTTTTATCGACCCCGGCTTCCCGCTCGATCCCTTTATCAGTAATCTGACCGGCATCACCAACGATATGCTGTTCGGTCAGCCGGATATCGATGAGGTGATCCCCGCCTTTGCCGAATTCGTCGGCGATGCCATCCCGGTCGCCCACAATGCCACCTTTGACGGCGGCTTCCTGCGCCGCTTTTGGAAGGATGACCGCGAGTGGCTGGATACGCTGGTATTGGCGAAAATCGCTTTCCCGTGCCTCGGCAGCTATTCGCTGGCCAATATCACCGCCCATTGCGGCGTGGAAAACAGCGCCGCGCACCGCGCCATCAACGATGCACAGGCCACCGCCGAAGTGTTCCTGCGTATGCTGAAAGAGCTGCGTGAACTGCCCCTGCGCGGCCGTCAGGACATACTGACGCTGGCGGAAGGGGACACCTCGGTGCTGGCAGAGCTGCTGCGCCGCGAATGTGCGCTGTCCCAGCTGCCGCCGCCGCTGCAGATGGCCGAAGAGCCGCGCCGCGACCGTGGCTTTGCCGACGAGTTCTACGAATTGCCTCTGGATGAGATCGAGGCTAGCTTCAGTGCCGATGGCATTATGGCCGAGCGTCTCAGCGGCTACGAGCATCGCCATTCGCAGCAGCAGATGGCGGTCGGCGTAGCACGCGCCTTCAACAATCGCGAATACCTGCTGGCCGAAGCCGGCACCGGCACCGGCAAATCGCTGGCCTACCTGCTGCCGGCGGTACGCTTCGCGCTGGAAAGCCGCCAGACGGTGGGCGTCAGCACCCATACCAAAAACCTGCAGGAACAGCTGCTGAACAAAGATATCCCGATGCTGCAGGAAGTGCTGCAGCAGCCCATCGAGGCCGCGGTGCTGAAGGGGCGCAGCAACTATATCTGCCGCCGCATGTACCGCACCTACCTGCATCACCCGCATGAAGACGAGCGCTACTTCCTGATGCGCGTAGCCAGCTGGCTCAGCCGCAGCGAGACCGGCGACGGCGGCGAGATGCCGCTGGTCGGCTACGATAAGCGCAAGTGGCAGTACATCTGCGGCAGCAAAGAAAACTGCCACGGCAACTGCCCCTATGCCCACGGCGGCTGTTATGTCACCAAGGCCCGCCGTGCCGCCGAAAATGCGGATATCCTCATCCTCAACCATTCGCTGTTGCTGGCCAACAGCGCCGCCGAGCAGGGATTTTTGCCGCGCCTGCCCTATCTCATCATCGACGAAGCGCAGCATCTGGAGCGCACGGCAGAAGACCAGCTTTCCAGCAAAGTAGATTTCTACGATATCCTGATGCTGCTGGGCCGCCTGAAGCGCCACGAGCGCGGCCGCAGCACCGGCGTGCTGGAAGCGCTCTATAACTACAAAGATGAAGCCTATATCGGCGATGCCTCGCGCCAGATGCTGACGGAGACCATCACCAAGGCAGAGGATGCGGTGGCGGATACCGTACACGCCACGGAGCAGTTCTTCGATATGCTGGCCCGCACCTTTGCCGCCGAGGCCGCGCAGTACGGCTACTTCCCGCAGAAGCTGCGCCTGCTGCCCAAGCATCGCGGCGAAGAGAGCTGGCTGCAGCTGGAAGATGCGGCGCAATCGCTGGCCACGCAGATCAATGTGCTGTCCACGCTGCTGTTCAAGCTGCTGGACTGGCTGAATGCCCAGCGCATCGAGCATGAGGTGGAAATATCCGAAGCCGATGAGCTGCACAGCGTTGCCATGAACCTGCGCGAAACGGCGCTGACCCTGCCGGCCTGCCTGGAAGAGGACGAAAACTTCGTCGCCTGGGTGGAATTCCCCGGCAGCGATAAGCAGCCCTCGCTGAATATCGCGCCCATCGAACTGGGCGAGCTGCTGCGGGAAAATCTCTACGATAATTGCGAATCGCTGGTGCTGACCTCCGCCACGCTCACCGCCGCCAATTCCTTCTCCTATTTCAAGGAGCGCTGCGGCCTCGACCTGATCGAAACCACGGTCAATGAGCTGCAGCTGGCTTCGCCCTTCGACTATCGGGCGCAGGCACAGGCCGCCGTCTGCATGGATATGCCGGATTTCACCCGCACTTCGGAAGTGGAATGCGTAAACGCCATCTCCAGGGCGCTGATCGAGCTTATCACCGCCTCGCAGGGGCGCGCCATGGTGCTGTTCACCTCGCACAGTCAGCTGCGTTCGGTATATGAAGCTATCAACCGCCCCCTGAAAGAGCAGGGGATAACCGTGCTGGCGCATGGCATCAGCGGCGAGCCCACACATCTGCTCAACCGGCTCAAAGCGGAAGAGAAATGCTGCATCCTCGGCGCCAACAGCTTCTGGGAGGGCGTGGATGTAGCGGGAACGGCGCTGTCGCTGGTAGTGGTGGTGCGCCTGCCCTTCTGGCCGCCCAATACGCCCACTTCCGCCGCGCGCATGGAGCGCATCGAAGCCGCGGGCAAGAGCAGCTTCTTCGAATACAGCCTGCCGCAGGCGCTGATCCGCTTCAAGCAGGGCTTTGGCCGCCTGATCCGCACCACCGAAGACAGCGGTGTCTTCTGCGTGCTGGACCGCCGCATCGTCGATAAGCGCTATGGCAAGAGCTTCTGGGCTTCGCTGCCGGGCATGGAGCTGAAATGCGCTCCCACCTCCGCCGTGGCAGAGCTGATCCGCCAGCGCCTTGGTCACCTTGACGACTAAGCCTGCATATACTTATAGCAAAGACCGCGGTCGAGGTGAGATATATGCGCATCTACTATGTGAAGCTGCCCGCTTTTGTGCGGCAGATGCTGAAAAAGAAACCGGCTGCAAGTGAAAGCGCCCCGCTTTGAGCAGGGCGCTTTTTTATATGCTATCTTACCCCCAGTATGCCGCCGGTCATCGCCGCCAGCAGGCTGTAGACTATCTGCACCGGCGCGGGGATGCCGCCCACCGCTATGTAGAACAGCATCAGCAGCAGCCCTGCCGCCAGCCCGCGCAGGTAGCCGCGGCTGCCGCCCAGCGCGGCGACGATGCCCGCCAGCAGGAAGGCTGCGCCATTGATAGCCGGAGCGATATTGTAGTAGAGGCTCTCGCTTAAGCTGCTGTTGTAGATGATCAGCGTGGAGATAAGTGAGAGCACCACCACCAGCAGCAAGCCCAGCATCACACCAAAAATCAGGCTGCCCAGACCGCCAAAAGACAGCGCGGGCAGAGGAGAACCAATCGCAGATTTCAGCTTCATACGCCACCTCAAATTACGTCTTTGGCAATATGCTATGCAATCTTACCCGCAGATATGAAGTTTTGCCATGGAACTATTGATTCCCGTTTTGTGTCCTACAGATAGATGCTGCTAAAATGCTATGCTGACTGCGAAAGGAGTGATCATATGGATCAGCAGAAGATAGGTCGCTTTATCGCTGCCTGCCGCCGCGGAAAGAACTATACACAGGAACAGCTGGCAGAAAAGCTGGGCGTCAGCAACCGTACCGTATCCCGCTGGGAAAATGGCAATAATATGCCGGACTTATCGCTGTTTGAGCCGCTGTGTGCAGAGTTGGGCATCAGCATCAATGAGTTGCTTAGTGGTCAGCGCATTGAGCCGCAGAATATCGAAAAAGAGGCTGCGGACAATATTATTGCCTATGGCAGCTATGTCAAGCGGCGCTCGCGCAATAGAACATTGCTGCTGCTTATTACTGCAATGCTGGCATTATGCCTGCTTACAGTTTCGCTGGTGGCTGTGGGCAACAAGACCTTTACCAAAACGGTTTATCATTCGGAGTTTTTGGATAATGTCAGTATTGCCGTGCCGCGCTATAGCTTCCATCGCAAAACCGGCGGGCTGGAAACCTATACTGCCAGCTTCAAGACCCTGAAACAGCCGGATGCGGTGAATGTCTTCATCGATAGCTATCTGGCCGGTTTCGAAGAGATACCGGTAGGCGAGGATACCTACTATTATCATCGACAGAAGGATTTTACCATCTATAATTACCGCATCAATAATGATGGCATCAGCTTCGTCAATACAATTTATATCGGTTATCACGACGGCTACTTCAGCGAGCCGATATGATCCAAGAGCCGCAATTCATCTGCGGCTCTTTTTCTCATTCTTGACTGCCCGTGTGAAAAAGCATACAATAGATTAATAAGCATAATGCCCAAATATCACCCTTTGGAGGTAATAATGGTCACTGTAGATAAAGATAAAGTAAAGCTGGCTGTGGAGATGATGCTGGACGCCATCGGCGAAGACAAGACCCGCGAAGGCCTGCTGGATACGCCGCGCCGTGTGGCGGATATGTATGAAGAGATCTTCGACGGCATCGATACCGACCCTAAAGCTTTCCTGCACACCCAGTTCCACGAAGAGGGACAGAAGGAAATGGTCATCGTGCGCGATATCCCGTTCCATTCGATGTGCGAACACCACATGCTGCCCTTTCTCGGCCGCGCCCATGTTGCCTATATCCCCAAAGACGGCGTGATCACCGGCCTGTCGAAAATCGCCCGCGTGGTCGATGGCTATGCCCACCGCCTGCAGGTACAGGAGCGCCTGACCGCCCAGATCGCCGATGCCTTCATGACCGAGCTGCAGCCGCAGGGCGTGCTGGTAGTGCTGGAAGCGGAACATATGTGCATGTCCATCCGCGGCGTCAAAAAGCCCGGCTCCACCACCGTTACTTCCGCCGTACGCGGCTGCTTCCGCGATTCCACCACCCGCAGCGAAGCGCTGTCGCTGATCAACGGCCTGCGCTGAAGCCCCAAGAGGAAAAATAATGGCTAAACAAAAAGCAAAATCCAAAGATAAGCAGGGAAAATCCGCGGTGAAAGAATTCTTGATGATATTTTTGATGGCGGCGATACTGGCCGTATTCCTGAAGTGCTTCATCGTTGATAGCCGCGTTATCCCGTCTTCTTCCATGGTGCCCACCATCCAGATCGGCGATCGTGTAGTACTGAACAAGCTTTCTTACCTTGGCGATGCCGCACCGCAGCGTGGGGATATCGTAGTCTTCAAGCCCAATGCCAGCACCGGCTCGCATTATGATATGATCAAGCGCGTCATCGGCCTGCCCGGAGATAGGGTAGAGATCAACAACGGCTATGTCTATATCAACGGCGAACCGCTGGAAGAGGACTATCTTGCCGAAGCGCCGCGCTATTATTTCGAAGAGATCACCGTGCCTGAAGGCTGCTATTTCCTGCTCGGCGATAACCGCAATTACAGCAACGACGCGCATATGTGGCTCGATCCGTTTGTGACGGAAAAGAGCATCGAGGGCAAGGCTACGCTGTGCTACTGGCCGCTCAGCCGCATCGGCAGCCTCTATGCCGCACCGCAAAATGATGCAGAACAGGAGTAATATATGATCATTCTCGTATCCAACGATGACGGCATCCAGGCCAAGGGCATCCACCTGGTGGTAGAAGCGCTGCAGGGCCTGGGCGATATCTACGTATCCGCGCCCGATCAGGAGCAGAGCGCCGCTTCCCACAGCATTACCGTCAATCAGCCGCTGCGTGCCAAAGAGGTGGAATTCCCCGGCGCGGTGAAAGCCTGGGCTGTTTCCGGCCGCCCCGCCGATTGCGTGAAGCTGGCCATCGAACATAATTTCATCGAAAAGCCGGATCTGGTCATCTCCGGCATCAATCACGGCGCCAATATCGGCACCGATATCCTCTATTCCGGCACCGTGGGCGCGGCTATGGAAGGCTACCTGTGCGGCAGCTCCGCCATCGCCATCTCTCAGTGCAGCAAGAAGGTCAGCATGGACTACGGCGCGGCTTTCCTGCGCCGTCTGGTGGAGGGCTGGCTGGAACAGGCCGACCGCCCGCGCATCATGCTCAATGTCAATATCCCGCCGCTGCCTGCCGAAGAGATCAAGGGCTTCCGCTGGACGCGTCAGGGCTGGCGCTGGTATAAGAACGCCTTCGAAGAACGGCAGGATCCGCACGGCAAGCCCTACTACTGGCTGCACGGCGATGCCTATGATGCCGATGATGACGGAGATACCGATTGCTCCGCCATCGCCGCCGGCTATGTTTCCGTAACGCCGCTGCATAACGATATGTGTGACCACGCGGTTCTGGCTCGCCTCTCCGCCAATTCCTTCATCAAAGAATGATCAGCTGTGCCGCGTTTTCCCGTCCCAAATGCCGGAGAAGAGCAGCAAAATCGCATAAATGAGCACAAAGACCGCTGCCGCGATGATGGCCGCGGTCTTTTCGTATGCCGGCGGCAGTATATGCCCGCAGATCAGCGCCGCCGCCAATGCCAGCAGCACCGCTGCGGCCGGCTTGTAAAGTATCTCCGCCCAGGGCAGATGCAGGTGAGTGGCGCGTATCAGCAGCCGCCGGTTGAGCAGGAACAGGCTCAGCGCGCCCGCCCCCGCCGCCACCGCCGTGCCGCTGATGCCCCAGCGCCAGGTACAGAGGAAAGAGAGCAGCAGCGTGATGCCGCCGCCCAGCAGCGAATTGTGCAGCAGCTCGCGTACCTTGCCCAGCCCCTGCAGGATGCCGCCGCAGGTGGATTGCAGGTAGATGAACACGCCCGCCGGGCAGAGCAGCCGCAGCAGCGGCGCCGCCTCGGCGCTGTGGAAGAGCACAGCGCACAGCCACGGCGCCAGCAGCCACAGCAGGCCGATGCCGGGCAGGGTGAAGACCGCGGTAGCCTGCAGCGACTTGCTGATGCGGCTGTGCAGCAGCGCCCGGCTCTGATTCTGCCCGGCGGCTACCGCAGGTACTACCGATACTACCAGCGCCGAGGTGAATACGCCCGGCAGATGCAGCAGCGACATTGCCACGCCGGAATAGAGGCCGTAGGCGGTGGTGGCGGCGGTGGTATCGAGGCCGGAGAGCTGCAGCGCCAGCGGTATCAGCAGGCTCTGCCCCATGGCGAGGGCCGAGGAGGCGAGGCGACCGGCGGTGACCGGCAGGCCGAAGCGCAGCAGGTCGCCCGCTACCGGCAGGGAAAAGTGCCAGCCGGGGCTGCCGTATCCGCGGTGGAAGCGCCACAGCAGCAGCAGAAAGCCGCCCGCTTCCCCGGCCACGGTGGCGATGCTGGCCGCACATACCGCCTGTTCCAGCGGCAGCCGTATCATCTGCTGCGCCAGCGTTAGCCCCACCGCTACACGTACGCATTGCTCCACGCACTGCGACCAGCCCAGTATCGCCACCTGCTGCTGCCCCTGAAACCAGCCGCGGAAGGCGGAGGCGCTGCTGATGATCAGCAGCGCCGGCAGAAGCTGGCGCAGGCAGGGGAGGATACGCGCATCAGCGGCCAGATGCTGCGCCAGATACGGCGAAACTACGAAGGCTGCCAGCATCGTCACCGCGCCAAAGCAGCCAAGCAGTATCAGCGCGGTAGAGAAGCGCTGCCGCAGGTCGCCCGCCCCGGCTGCCACGCTCTGCGACAGGGCCAGCGAGATGCCCGCGCCGGAAAGCACCAGCAGAAAAGAGAAGAGGGGAGTGGCCATCTCGATCAGCCCCATGCCCTCTGCGCCGAAGATGCGTACCATAGCCACGCGGTAAAAAAATCCCAGCCCTTTGACAAAAACATTGGCGATAAGCAGGGATAATGTACCCCAAAAGAGGCCCTGTCGGGCTTTTGCCACATCGGCCACTCCCTTGCAAATGGTTTATAAGGCATGGATATGCACATATTTGCCAAAAAATTGATAGAATAAGAAGAAATATTTGATAAAATTTAGCTGATAAAAAAGGAGTTTTGCCACTTTGCATATAATATTAATCGTTGGTATCTTACGCCATTAATATGGTGTTATCATAGTCACAAAGTTGAGGAGGATTCTTGAATGAAAGGTTACCCGTCTACCCACATCCGTAACGTCGGTCTGGTTGCCCACCAGAGTGCCGGTAAAACCTCTCTGGCCGAAGCCATGATCTTCAATACCGGCGCCACTTCCCGTCTTGGTACTATTGAAGCCGGTAATACCGTTGCCGACTACCATCCCGAAGAACTGAAGCGTAAAAGCACTGTAAACACCTCTCTGCTGGCCTGCGAATGGAAGAACAACAAGATCAACGTTCTGGACGTTCCCGGCTTCAGCGATTTCTTCGGTGAAGTATGCAGCACCGTCCGTGTTGCCGATAGCCTTGTTATGGTTCTGGATGCCGTTGCCGGCGTAGAAGTTTCCACCGAACTGATTTGGGAACTGGCCGATGAACACAAAACTCCGCTCATCGCTTTCGTAAACAAAATGGACCGTGAAAACGCCGACTTCTACAAAGCCGTCGATTCCATGGGTATCCTCACCCGCGACATCGTACCCGTACAGCTGCCCATCGGCAAAGAAGCCGGTTTCAGCGGCATGGTAGACCTCGTTGCCATGAAGGCTTACAAATACGATGGCGGCAAAGCCACCGAAATCGCCATCCCCGCCGATATGCAGGATGATATCGATCATTACCGTGAACTGATGGTTGAAGCTGCTGCTTCTGCCGACGGCATTGACGAAGAAATCACCATGAAATATCTGGAAGGCGAAGCTCTCACTTCCGAAGAGATCATTTCCGGTCTGAAAGCCGGCGTACGCCATGGCCAGATCGTTCCCGTACTCTGCGGCTGCGCTACCAAGAATATCGGCGTAGATAAGCTGATGGACATGCTGGTAGACTATGCTCCGTCCCCGCTCGATCATCTGGAAGAAGGCGCTGACGCCAAGCCCGTTTCCGCCCTCATCTTCAAGACCCTGGCTGACCCCTTTGTCGGTAAGATCAGCATGTTCAAGGTCATGAGCGGCAAACTGAAAGAAAACTCCGCTCTCTACAACGCCAACAAGGGCGTCGATGAAAAGGTAGCCCAGCTGTTCACCATGCAGGGCAAGACTCAGGTCGGCCTGCCTGAATTCGCCGTAGGCGATATCGGCACCATCACCAAGCTGGCTCAGACCACCACCGGCGACACCCTCACCACCAAAGACAGCGGCATCGTTCTCGAAGGCATCGCTTTCCCCGAACCCACCCTGCTGGTCGCCATCGCTCCTAAGTCCAAGAACGACGAAGATAAGCTGGGCAGCGCCATCAACCGCCTGCTGGAAGAAGATCCCACCCTGCGCTATGAAAAGAGCGCCGAAACCAAGCAGACCGTTATCACCGGTATGGGCGATGCTCACATCGACATCGTTATCGACCGCCTGCAGCGCAAGTTCGGCGTAGCCGTTGATAAGGTAGAAACCAAGATTCCTTACCGTGAAACCATCCGTGGTTCTGCTCAGGGCGTTGAAGGTAAGCATAAGAAACAGTCCGGCGGCCACGGCCAGTACGGTCACGTCAAGATCGATATC
>JAFXLH010000134.1 GCA_017531315.1 Bacillota bacterium | reverse complement strand
TATCGACCGCTACTTCCTGCGCTATCCCGGCGTGGAGCGCTACCAGCAAAAGACCATCGCCGAGTGCGCGGATTGCGGCTTTGTCACCACGCTGCTGGGCCGCCGCCGCTACCTGCCGGATATCAATGCCAGCAATTTCAACCGCCGCAGCTTCGCCCAGCGTATGGCCATCAATACGCCCATTCAGGGTTCGGCGGCGGATATCATCAAGATAGCCATGATCCGCATCGATGCGGAGCTGCGCCGGCAGAACTTGCGCTCGCGTCTGATTTTGCAGATCCACGATGAACTGATCATCGATATGGCGGCAGAAGAGGCGCATATCGTGCCGCAGCTGCTGAAGCGCATCATGGAAGAGGCGCTGCCGCTTGACGTGCCGCTGCTGGTCGACATCAAGCAGGGCGAAAACTGGTACGAAATGAAAAAGATTCAGGAGTGATACCCATGCCGGAACTGCCGGAAGTAGAAACGGTGAAGCGTACGCTCTCACCGCATCTGATCGGTAAAACTATCGTGACTTGTGAAAATATCCGCGGCGAGGTGATCAAGCACCCGGATGCTGCCGGCTATGCCGCTGCTGTTACCGGCCGCCGCATCGAGGAATTAGGCCGCCGCGGCAAATACCTGCTGATCCGCCTCGATAGCGGCGACAGCATCGTGGTGCATCTACGCATGACCGGCCGTCTGCTCTATGCCGAGGCCGCGCATCCGCGTCAGAAGCATACCCATGTGGTGATGCATCTTGATGATGGCTGCGAGCTGCGCTTTTGCGATACGCGCCGTTTTGGCTGCCTGTGGCTGCTGGGGAAAGATGAGGAAGACAGCTTCACCGGGATGCAGAATCTTGGCATCGAGCCGTTCGATGAGCAGTTCTCCGCGGCTTATCTGCAGCAGCACTTGGGCAAGCGAAAAATTACCGCCAAACAGGGCATACTCGATCAGGCGGTGCTGGCGGGATTAGGCAATATCTATGCCGACGAGGCGCTCTTTGCTGCCGGTGTGCATCCGCAGAAGCCCTGCACGCAGGTGACGGCGGAGCAGTGGCAAAAGCTTGCCGAGGCGATACCGCCCATCCTGTGCTCGTCCATCGCCAATAACGGCACTACCTTTAACGATTACCGCGACGGCGAGGGCAAGGAAGGGGCGAATCTGCCCTTCCTGCAGGCCTACGGACGCGGCGGGCAGCCCTGCCGCCGCTGCGGTGCGCTGCTGGCCAAGACCCGCGTGGGCGGCCGCGGCACCGTATTCTGCCCCATCTGCCAGCCGGAATGAGGCGGGGGATAAGGGCATAAAATAGCAACATACTGCGTTACTGCAGCATGGAGGTAAGTATGACTCATGTGATTGGCTTGACCGGAAATATCGGCGGCGGCAAAACGCTGGCCTGCAGCTATCTGCGCGAATGCGGCGTGGCCGTCATCCATACGGATACCGTATCCCGCCAGCTGATGCGTAAAGGCGAGGTATCTTATAATGCCATCGTGGCCGAATTCGGCGAGAAAATGCTGGGCGAAGACGGCGAACTGGACCGCCCCAAAATGTCGCAGCTGATCTTCGGCGACGAAGCGGCACGGCTGAAAGTGAACAGCATCGTTCATCCGCTGGTGATAGCCGAGGTGGAACGCCTTATCGACCTGTACCGCGCCGATGGCAAGGATATGGTGGTGGTGGAATCTGCGCTGATCTTCGAAGCGGGCCTCGCGCCGCAGATGGATGAGGTGTGGCTGGTCACCGCGCCCAAGGAGGTGCTGCTGCGCCGCGTGCAGGAGCGCGACGGCATCGGCAGCGCACAGGCGATGGCACGGCTCGACGCGCAGGAGGATAATTCTCTGCATGAAGCGCTGGCCGATGTGGTGATCGAAAACAACGGCGACCGCGATGAGCTGAAGGCGAAGATGCTGGCCAATTATCGCCGCCTC
>JAFXLH010000133.1 GCA_017531315.1 Bacillota bacterium | reverse complement strand
CCGCCCTTGCCGCCTTTGCCTCCCTTGGGCGCGCCGTTTTTCGGCTTATCCTGCGGCTTGCTCTGCTTGGGCGCGTTCTGCTTGGGCTTATCCTGCTTGCGGTTATCCTGCTTGGGCGCGGCGGGCTTGGCCTTGGCTTTGCCCGGCTTTTCCGCCAGCAGCCCGTGGTCGTCCTCTTCCAGCTTATGCGTATAGCTGCCGATGGCCAGCTCGGGCAGGCGGCCCTGCATATAGTCGATCATCTGGCGCATGCCCATGCCGTGGCTGTCGCCGCAGATATCCTTCATCCGCTTGGGGTCGATATTGAGATTGCGTATCTGCAGCAGCTGCACGCCGGTCTCGCGGATGAAGTCGATCAGCGCATCCACATGGCGCGGGTCGTCGATGTAGCCGGGGTAGGCGAGCAGGTTTAAGGAAGTCTGCTTGCCGTGCTCATGGGCGTAGATGAGGCTGTTTTTCACATCCTGCAGCGTATAGCCGGCGGGCTTGTGGTAGGCGGCGTAGTCTTCCGGCACGGGGGAGAAGAGGGAGATACGCAGCGTATCGATGCCGGCATCGCAGATGGCGCGGATGGCTTCGGTATTGCCGGCATTGGTGTTGATATTGATGATGCCCTTATCGGTGACGGCGCGGGTCTTGGCGATGGCCTCGGCGATCACTTTATACTGCAGCGAAGGCTCGCCCTCGCAGCCCTGACCGAAGCTGATGATGCCGTCTTCCGCATGCTGCAGATGGTCGATGGCGATCTCTGCCACCTCGTCCGGCGTGGGGATGAAGGTGATGCGGTTCTGCGGGCTGGGGCAGCATTCCGAAGGCTGCAGCGAGATGCAGCCGATGCAGTTGGCATTGCAGCGCGGGGAGACGGGGATGCCGCCCTCCCAGCGGCGGTAGAAGACATTCTGCGCGGTGAAGCAGCCGTATTCTAAGGCGCAGTGGGCCAGATGCTGCAGGATGCGGTTATCCGGCTGCAGCTGCAGGCGCTTTTCCACCAGCTTCTTCAGGCCCGGGGTGTTGTAGTGCTGCGGATGCCAGCGGCGATGCTCATCGGCACGCTGGGCGGCTACCACCAGCTGGCCGTTATCGAGGCCCACGGCGGTGTAGCCCAAGAGGGGCAGGTTCTGGTCCGAGTCGGTGGCGGCGGGCAGCAGCAGGCGGGTGAAGCCCTGCGGCAGCAGCGCAGCCAGCGCGCAGACCTTGCGCCCGGCTTCTTCGTAGGGGTTTTCGTCCAGCAGCAAAAACTCGCCGCTTTCCGCATCGATGCCGATGGGCTGAGCGCCGGGCATCATGGTCAGCGTAGCGCCCTCCGGCAGGGGGATCAGGTCTGCCTTGGTGGGCATCACCAGGCGGTTGCCGGCCATACCGGCCATCTCCAGCGCCGGGAATTCCACCCATTCGCCGGTTTTTTCGTCTACAAACAGCATTTGCGGCATAAGCTTTGCTCCTTTGCATCTTGATGAGTTAATTATACAGGTAATTTGCTGGCTTGGCAAGATTATCGGGAGAATCGTAGGGCGGGGGCTTGTCTCCCGCCGCTTGTGTCGGTGATAGCTTGCATATTCCGCCGCACCGTGGGGCAAGTTATGCCGCAGGAAGGAGCGTGGAAGACGAAAATGAGAGCAAAAACGGCAATTTTTGCCATAATTCTGGTGCTGCTGCTGTCGCCGCAGGCCCGGGCGGATGCGGGGCGCACTACCTATATCAGCGGCGGCGAGCAGCTTGCGGCGGTGGCGGCAAGGTTTAACTGCGAGGAGACGCTGCTGGCGGCGATGAACGGGCTGGATGAGGCGGCGTATCTGCCGCCCGGCACGCGCCTCTACCTGCCGGAAGACCCGCCGACCGCCACGGCCACGGCAGATGCGGTACAGGCGCGCATCACCGTACAGCCGGGCGATACGCTGTATACTCTGGCGCAGGCGCATGGCACTACGGTGGCGCAGCTGGCACAAGCAAACGGCATCGCGGATATCGACCTGATCCGCGCAGGTCAGCAGCTGCTGCTGCCGCAGGCGATGGGCGGCGCGGCGGAGGTGGCGCTGGGCGCGGATAATGCCGCCTATGCGGCTCTTGCGGCAGGCGGCGCGGCAGATACGGCGCAGGCGCAGCTATTGCTGCTGGAGTGGCCGCTCAAGGGCAGCATCAGCAGCGATTTTGGCTGGCGCAGCCGCGGCTACCATCATGGGCTGGATATCGCGGCGGTGAAGGGCACGGCCATCGGCGCGGTGGCGGCGGGCGAGGTCATCTGCAGCGGCTGGCTGGGCAGCGCCTATGGCTACGCGGTGAAGCTGCGCCATGCCGACGGCGTGGAGACGCTCTATGCTCATGCTTCACGATTGTGTGTGCGCGAGGGCGAATGGGTGTCCAAAGGGCAAAAAATAGCCGAAGTGGGAAAAAGCGGCAATGCCACCGGCTATCATCTGCATCTGGAGCTGCGGATAAACGGAGAAGCGATGGATCCGCTGGCGTATCTGCCGGAATAGGCGGCGCGATGCGGGGCAAGCTAAGTACAAGCTTAGGGCAAAGGAGGAGAAAATATGCACAAGCGACTTTTGGCGCTGCTGCTGCTGGCGGCGCTGATGCTCTCTGCCTGCGGTATGCGGCAGGAGCAGGGAGAAGAGGTGCGCTACGGCTATGTGGCGGACTATGATGCGGCGGCGCATACGCTGCTGCTGGACGAGGTGGAGTGGCTGACGCCGGATGACGCGCAGCGCCTCTCGCAGCTGGGGCTGAGCCTGGGCCGCGGCGAGAGCTACCGCGTCTACGATGCGGATACCGACCGCGAGAAGCTGAAAACGGCCGATGAGCTGGTCTTCTACCACTATGTGGCAGGCGGGGTGGCGGCCGGCACGGCGGATGGCTACGGCGAAAACAGCACCGGCACTTTTGACACTGCGCGCAATAACAACAATAGCTCCGATAACGCCTTGCTGGCGGATGGGCGCATCGACGAGATGCATGACGCCGTGGATAATATGGAGATACGCGGCAATGTGGCAGACGGTGTGACCAAGGGCAACGGCGCAGATAACGGCGGCCTGCTGGGCGAGGCGGCACGCGGCGTGGGCGATGCGGTAGGTGACGCGGCACGCGGTGTGGGCGATGCGGTAGGTGACGCGGCACGGGATACGGCGCAGCTGGGCAATGATCTGGCGGGCGAACTGCGTGACGGCATGGAGAATCTGCCGGATACGCCGGAGACGGTGGATATGCAGCAGAGCGTCGATGAGCGCAACATGGGCACGCCCGGCTATGAGCTGGATGGTGACAGCGATGCGGCAGGCTCTGCCGATGATTATGACCTCATCGACTACCCGTTTGCGGGTAGAAACTGGGCCATCCGCGATGCGCGGCTGGCGGCGGATGATATCGGCCGCTACCTGCAGCAGCAGGGCAGCGCCCGCGGCGTGCTCTGCCGCATCTACCTGCGCGACGGCGTGGTGGTGGCGGTAGAAGAGCTGCAGCCCGGCGATTTCAGCGGTTAAGAGAAAATGAGATAGATGAGAGTAAGGGTGCGGATGGCCGCGCCCTACATATTTTCATCGGGAGTGCGTACCCTGCAGGACGGGGAACCGTCCCCTACAAGTGCGATGTTACTCTTATCGTTGTAGGGGCGACCAGTGGTCGCCCGCGGCTATGTGCGAGTGTGGCGGGCGAGCAATGCTCGCCCCTACAAGTGCTAAGTTGCTTTTATCGTTGTAGGGGCGATTCATGAATCGCCCGCCTTTGTCTTGCTGTCACCGAGTGGGTGGGGGAGGATATGCGGTGGCTACGCAACAAAAAGCACCCTGCATCGGCAGGGTGCTTCGGTTATCAGCTTATTCGGTGGGCAGCAGTACGATGAATTCGCAGCCCTGGCCGGGGTGATGCTTCAGCAGCAGGTCGCCGCCCATCAGCTGTGCCAGCTGGCGCGAATGCGGCAGGCCCAGGCCGTGGCCATCCGGCTTGGTGGTGAAGTGCGGCGTGAAGAGATGCGGCAGCGCTTCGGCGCTCACGCCGCCGCCGTCATCGGTCACGATCAGCGCCGGCTGCCCGTCGATGATCGCGCTGGTGAGCTTCACTGTGCCGCCGCCGCTGCAGGCCGCGATGGCATTATTGAGCAGGTTCAGCAGTATTTGCCGCAGCCAGCCGCTATCTATGCACACCGGCGGCAGCGGTGCGAATTCGCCCTCCAGTATCACCTGACGGCTGACCGCCAGCGCCCGCATCAGCGGCAGCAGCTGCGCGGCCTGCTCTTCGGCGCGGCAGAGTTGCTTTTTCGGTATCCGCTGCGAATAGGCGGCCAGCGAAGAGATGGTCTCGCTGTGGCGGTGGGCATTGCGCTGCACCTGCTCCAGGCGGTGCTGCAGCGCGGGGTCATGCGCCAGATCCCGCTGCAGCAGCTGCAGTTGTGCCAGCAGCGCCTGCAGAGAGGAATTCAGTTCGTGGGCGATTATCGGCAGCAGTTCATCCGGCGCAGCAGCTGCGTCGAGGCTGTTCAGGGCGGCTTCGGAGGCTTTCATGAGTCTTCTCCTGATCTGTTATCGGTTATAAATGGAGTTTCGCTGTTGGCTGCGGTATCCCTTGTGCGTGCAAGCAGAACTTTTCGACAAAAAGCGGGGCGATGTGACAAGGCTCGGCAGCGTTCGGCCCGGCGCTATGGCGGTGATAAGCAAAAGTGCAGCTTATGGCCTGCCCTCATTTGTCAAGGGGGCAAAATTTTGTCGAAATTTTCTTGTGGATGGCAAAAGTACCAGCTTAGTACCAGTTATGAACAGTTTTATCCACATTATCCACAGGGGAAATACCACAAATATTTTTAGTTTTTATCACATTTGGCGGATTTTTGGCATTTCTTTTGCCTTTGGCGGGCATTTTGGCGTAATTTTTCGCCGCCTATTTTGTCATTATTTGGCTTTATGCGGCAGCGGCAGGCGCGGCATCGCATTCAGGCTGAGCGGCGCGAAGTCTTTATCCACATACTGCCGGTAGGCGGCAGCGCCCACCATCACCGCATTATCGGTGCAGTAGCGGAGGCTGGGCCACAGCACCTCGGCGCCGATCCTGGCGGCGCGCTTTTGCAGCATGGCGCGCAGGCGGCTGTTTGCCGCCACGCCGCCGCAGAGCACGATGTGGCGGATGCCGTAGGCCTTGGCGGCGGCCACGGTCTTGGCAGAAAGCACATCGCAGATGGCCTCTTCGGCCGAGGCGGCGATATGCGGCACTTCCTCATCACGCAGCGGGTCGCCCTTCATCTGGCGCTGATTGAGATAATTCAGCACCGCCGATTTGAGCCCGCTGAAGGAGAAATCGTAGGGATTTTCCAGCTCGGCACGCGGGAATTCCACATAATCGGCACGGCCGCTTTTGCCCGCCTTTTCTATCTCCGGCCCGCCGGGGTAGGGAAGCCCCAGCGCACGGGCGATCTTGTCGAAGGCCTCGCCCGCCGCATCGTCGTGGCTTTCGCCGATGATGTGGCAGCCCTGCTCGTCCATCAGCGCGATGCCGCTATGGCTGCCGCTGACGATGAGGGAAAGGTAGGGGTAGGGCGGGTCGTGCTCGATCTGCGCTGCAGCCATATGCGCCTGCCAGTGATGCACGGCGATCAGCGGCTTATTCGCGGCGAAGGCCAGCGCCTTGGCATAGGAGACTCCCACCAGCAGCGCGCCCACCAGCCCCGGGCCGTGGGTGACGGCGATGGCGTCGATATCGGCAAGCGTCAGCCCGGCTTCCCGCAGCGCCTCTTCGCAGACGGGGCGTATCATCTCCAGATGGCGGCGGCTGGCGATCTCCGGCACTACGCCGCCGTAGAGACGATGCACCGGCACCTGCGTGGAGATAACGTCGGAAAGGACGCGGCGGCCGTTTTCCACCACCGCGGCGGCGGTCTCATCGCAGCTCGATTCTATGGCAAGGATTTTTACGGATTCGCTCATTAGTAAGTCCTTTCGCTTCGGGTAAAACGGCTCAATGCAGCAGCTGCTGCACGTCCATATCGGTGATATCGGCCCACATGATCAGCGCGGTCTCGTTATTATCGCTGTAATAGCCGGGGCGCTGACCCGCCACGCTGAAGCCGAACTTGATGTAGAGAGTCTGCGCGGTGGTATTGCTTTCGCGTACTTCCAGCGTCATGCGGCGGCCCTCGGCGAGGCGGCATTCGCTGATCACGGCGGCCATCAGCAGCTTGGAAAGCCCCTTGCCGCGGTGGTCGGGGTGCACGGCTACATTGGAGATATGGCCTTCATCCAGAATCAGCCAATAGCCGGCAAAGCCCACCAGCTGCTCTTCGATGAAGACGCCCCAGTAGCGGGCGATGGGATTGGTGGAAAGCTCGTGGCGGTACGACTCTTCGCTCCACGGCTCGTGGAAGGAGCGGCGCTCGATCTCCAGCACGGCGGGCAGGTCGTCTATATTCAGGCGGCGCAGCTGCGCCACGATGAGGGTCTTTTCCATAGAAATTTCCATATTATTAGCGTCATTTGCGCTCATTGGCGGTATCCTCCAGGGGCAGATTTTGCTGCAGGCGCTTTTCTTCCGCTTCCGAGAGGCGCAGGTAGCGCGGCAGCAGCTCTTCCGGCGGGCAGATGCGGCCTTCTGCGAGCATCACTTCGCCTAAGATGGCGGCGCCGGCGGCGAGGAAGCGGGCGTTGGCGGCATCGGCCACCTGCAGGCGCTCGCCCAGCGTGGCGCTCAGCTGCTCGCGGCAGCTAGCTATGCCATCGCCGCAGATGATGATGGGCGCTCCCTCGAACTTAGCCAGCTTTTCGGCGAGGGCGGCGGGGGAGATAGCCAGATCGGGCAGCAGCTGCTGACCGGCGCGGAACAGCGAGGTGTAGACCTCGTTGCGGCGCGCATCGAAGACGGGGCAGATGTAGGCATCTGCCGTAGTGCCGATGGCGCGTGCCATGGCGGCCGGGGTGCCGACAGCCAGCAGCGGCAGGTTTGTCGCCTGTGCCAGCGCCTGTGCGGTGGCGATGCCGATACGCAGGCCGGTGAAGCTGCCCGGGCCCACGGTGACGGCAAGCCCCGCCAGCTGCTGCATCGTGATACCGCAGCCGCTCAGCAGCGCCTGCAGCTGCGGCAGCAGCGCCACCGAGTGATTATGCCCGGTATCCAGCTGGGTCAGGCCGATGATTTTGCCCTTGTCGGCGATGGCGATGCCGAGGGTAGAAGTAGAGGTGTCGATAGCGAGGATCATGGGGCGTACTCCTAAAGTTGGGGCCGGACAAACGGCCGTTTTGGCTGTGTTCTCGGGGCTTGAAATAGTGCCCGCTATGTCTGCGCCCCTGCGGCCTTGCCAAAACGGCTGTTTGCCTCGGCCGAGGGCGGCGTTTTGCTCCTAGTGGAAGTGTTGCTTAAATCATCATTGGCAGGATCGTATTCCGCCCTGGGGTTATTGCATCTGTGGTGCGGGCGAGCATTGCTCGCCCCTACGATTTATGGTGTTACTGGATGCGTTGTAGGGGCGGCCATTGGCCGCCCGCCCAGTCTTTCGCTTGCGAAAGGCCGTCCTCCTGCTCTCACCGGCAGCGGCGGGCGAGCGGCAGGGTGTGGCTACGATAATGGCTTATCCGGCGTAGTCGCTGAGCGCGGCGGCCAGCTCGGGGAAGATGGCGTCATCCAGAGTCAGCTGCAGCTCGCGCGCATCGTCGATAGTGCGGCTCAGCTGCACTTCTACCACATCGGCGGGCAGGAAAGCCGCGCAGTATTGCGGCCATTCCGCGCACAGCACCTTATCGGCGGAAAAGCAATCTTCCAGCCCGATCAGCAGCAGCTCCTCCTCTTCCAGCCCCTCCAGCCGGTAGGCATCGAGGTGGCAGAAGGGCAGGCGGCCGCCCGCGTAATCGTTGAAAAAGATGAAGGTGGGAGAAGTGATCTCCGCCGTGATGCCGAGGCCGCGCGCCATCCCGCGGGAAAATACGCTCTTGCCCGCGCCGAGGTCGCCCGTCAGCGTGAATACCGTGCCCGGGCGCACCACCGCGCCAAGGGCCCGTCCCAGCGCTTCCGTTTCCGCAGCGCTGCGGCTGATGATGTGGTAAGTCTGCTTCATAGTTTCTTCCTTATTGTATAGTGCGGCATAGTGCGGCGTGATGTGCCCGCTTCAGCGGTCGCCGCGCTCATCCAGCAGCTGCGTATAGAGCTGCTTCACCGCCTTGAAGTCGGCCCAGGCGTCGCGCTTCTTGCTTTCGTCGCGCAGCAGCGCCGCCGGGTGATAGGTGGGCATGATCCAGAAGCGCCCCTTCTGCTGCCAGCGCCCCCGGTCGCGGGTGATGCGCAGCGCCGGGCTGAGCAGCGTCTGCCCCGCCGTAGCGCCTAAGCAGACGATGATCCACGGCTGCACGATGCGTATCTGCTCGCGCAAAAAGCCCTTGCAGGCCTCCTGCTCCTCGGGCAGCGGCACGCGGTTGCCCGGCGGACGGCACTTCACCACATTGCAGATGTAGGTATCGCCCGGCGGCAGCTCCGCCGCAGCGAGTATCTTATCCAGCAGCTGCCCCGCCGCGCCGACGAAGGGCTTCCCCAGCCGGTCTTCATCCGCGCCCGGCCCCTCGCCCACCAGCATGATGCGCGCCGCAGCCGCCCGCGGCCAAAGACCACGTGGCTGCGTCGCTCGCATAGCCCGCAGCGGCGGCAATCGCCTATCTGCGCCTGCAGCGCATCCAGCAGCGGTTGGCATTCCATAGTATCGCTTCCTTATCTATATAGTATCTGCCGCGCCGCAAGATAGCTGCCGCGCTGCCTGTAATTATGTCAGATGCAGCTTGTCCCCGCTTCGCCCCGCCGGCTCTGCGCGGCCGCTCGCCGTAGCTACGGCGCAGCCTCGCCCCGGCCGGGGTCGGTGATAGCCGGTTTACGCCCGCCCGCAGGCCGCAGCGAAGGCGTCAAACAGCGCGCGCCCGGCCTCCGTATCGCGCAGATGCTCGGGGTGCCACTGCACGCCCACTACGAAGGCAGCTCCATCGCCCACCACGGCTTCCACCAGCCCGTCGGCGGTGGTAGCGGCGGCGATCAGCCCCTCGCCCACGCGGCCGATGGCCTGATGGTGCATCGTGTTCACGCCCACCTCGTCGCCCACGGCGCAGCCAAGCGTCGCAGCGAGGCGCGCATCATGCACCAGCACGGTGTGATGCAGCGTGGTATAGGGCTCCTTGCGGTGCGCATCGCTGGGCAGCCCCAGCAGACTGATGTCCTCGGCCAGCGTGCCGCCGTAGCTCACGTTTATCAGCTGATGCCCGCGGCAGATGCCAAGTATCGGCAGCCTGCGGCGGCGCGCCTCGGCGCACAGGGCCAGTTCCCAGGCGTCGCGGCGCGGCTCTATGTCGGTGGCCAGCCCCTGCGATTCTTCGCCGAAGCGCCAGCACTCCATATCTCCGCCGCCGGTCAGCAGTAGCCCGTCGGCCTGCGCCAGCTGCGCGGCAGCCAGCTCTGCCAGCGCCTCTTCGGCCGGTGCCAGCGGGGCGGGCGCGACGATGGGCAGGCAGCCCGCGCCGTACAGCGCCTCCGCATAGGCAAAGTGCAGCCGATGCGCCGGTATCTTCTCGTCAATATTGCAGCTGATCAAAATCTTAGGCAGCATATATACCTCATTTGGGTCGATGTTGATTTTGTCGTAGTGTCGTATCTCCGCCCCGCCCACCATCCCGGTGATAGCGAGGTGTAGCAGAGAACCGTAGGGGACCGAGGGATCGACGGGCACGCACCGCATGACGCTCTTAGCACCCGTAGGGCGGGGGCTTGCTCCCGCCGCCTGTACCTATCACAGATACCCTATCTGTCACAAGGCACCACGTACCTACGCCCACCAAAGGCTCCCTTTCGTAAAGGGAGCTGTCACCTTTAGGTGACTGAGGGATCGACGGGT
>JAFXLH010000132.1 GCA_017531315.1 Bacillota bacterium | reverse complement strand
GCAACTTCATCACCGGCTTCGGCTTCCATCAGTTCCGCCCCATTCCCATCATCTTCTGGCGCACCCGCCTGTGGGCGCTGCGCCTGCTGCTCTGGCCCTGCTGCTATTTCATCGGCAATCTCGCCGTGCAGCTGTGGGTGCGGAAAAAGAGCCGGCAGGCGGTGGAGTAGCTGTCACCGCAGTAGTGTGCTGAACGAAAAATGTAACTACGACAAAAAAGTCTCCCGATAGGGGAGGCTTTTTGGCATTATTTCAGATATTGCCCAGCGCGGTGAGAATTTGCCGCTTGTAGGCGAGGAAAGCGGGGGAGAGGGTGAACTCGGTGCTGCGCGGCTGTGGCTCCTCGATGACGATCTCGGCGGCGATGCGCGAGGGCGCGCCGGGGCTATCTGCCGCCAGCACATAGATGCGATGCGAGAGCAGCAGCGCCTCTTCGATATCGTGGGTGATGAAGAGGGTGGAGAGCTGCAGCTGCTGCGCCATCTGCAGATACCAGCGCTGCATGGCGCTGCGGGTAAGCGCATCGAGCGCGGAGAAAGGCTCATCGAGCAGGGTCAGCGGCGCGCCGTAGAGGTAGGTGCGGGCGAGTGCCGCGCGCTGGCGCATCCCGCCCGAGAGCTGGCCGGGCCACAGCTCGGCAGCATCGCCAAGGCCGAAGACGGGCAGCAGCCCCTGTGCCTGGGCGCGGGCCTGCTCGCGGGTCAGCCCCTGCAGCCGCAGCGGCAGCGCGATGTTGTCGATGACGCGCAGGTGCGGCAGCAGCAGGTCCTTCTGCAGCATATAGCCCACGTGGCCGGTGCGGCCGGAGATATCCTCGCCGCTCAGGCGCACGCTGCCGCTATCTGCCGTGGTGAGGCCGGCGATGATGTTGAACAGCGTGCTTTTGCCGCTGCCGGAGAGGCCGAGCAGGCTCACCAGCTCGCCTTTTGCCAGCTGCAGCTCAATATCGCGCAGCACTGCCCGGGCGCCGAAGCTCTTGCTCACGCCGCATATTTGCAGCAGGTATTCAGTTGGGCAGGTAGTCGTTGCTGAAACCGGCATAGGGGTCAAGCTCCTCTTCCAACAGCTGATTATCGTTGAGCCAGCGGTAGAAGGCCGCCCAGCGCTCTGCATCAAATTCGCCCCAGCGTGCGGCATCTGCCACATAGCGCCCGGCGAGGTAGTTCTGGCTGGCATAGACCAGCTCACTGTTCGCCTTCAGCTCCGGTGCGGCCTCCATCAGTATATCCGCTGCGGCGGCCGGGTCGGCGATGGCATCCTGATAGCCCTGCTCCAGCGCGGCGAGGAAGGCCTTTGCCGCCTCCGGCTGCTCGGAAAGGAAGCTGTCATTGGCGATCAGCACCGGGGTGTAGTAGTCGAATTCGGGGCGGATATCGGCGAATGCGAAGTAATCGATGGGCAGCTCTGCCACTTCGCAGGCCACGCCCGCCCAGGCGTAGAAGATCCAGATGGCATCTACGCTGTGGCTCTGCAGCGCGGATACCTCATCGGTGACGGTGCTGGGGATGAGCGTGACGGCGCCGAAATCGCCGCCATCTGCCGCCATCACCGCCGCGATGGTGGCCTGTTCCACCGGCAGATCCCAGGTGGCGTAGCGCTTGCCCTCAAGGCCCTTGGGCGTATCGATGCCCTCGCCGGCGCGGCTGACGATGCCGCTGGTATTGTGCTGGATCAGCGCGGCTACGGCGGTGATCGGCAGCGGCTCTTCACCGATCAGCGCAGGGGCGATATAATCCTGAAAAGATACGCCGAACTGGGCTTTTCCGCTGCCCACCAGCACTTCCGCGCCGTCTTCCGGCGGCTGCACGATGCGTACATCCAGCCCGGCATCGGCGAAGTAGCCTTTCTCCAGCGCCACGTAGAGGCCGGTGTGGTTGGTGTTGGGCGTCCAGTCCAGCACTACGGTGATGGGCATCAGCTCGGTATCAGCTTCTTTTTCCCCGCAGGCGGCGAGGCAAAGGAGCAGGGTGAAGCAGAGCAGTAAACTCAAGAGTTTTTTCAGATTTTTCATATGCGTTCCTCCTTATCGATGTGCAGGTGCGGCAGGGCGCGCCGCTCCAGCAGGGCGACCAGTCCCATCAGCGCCAGCGAGAGCAGGGCGATGAGGATGATCACGGCAAACATTTTATCGAAGGCGAAGGCTTTGCGTACGCGCGTCATGTACACGCCCAGCCCGCCGAAGCCCCCCAGCCATTCGCTGATCACCGCGCCCACCACCGCATAGGCGGCGGCGATACGCAGCCCGGCAAAAAATTGCGGCAGCGCGGCCGGGAGCAGGGCAAAACGGAATATCTGCAGACGAGTGGCGCCCATGGCACGCAGCAGGGTGACGCCGTCGCGATCGGCGCCCGCGAAGCCGGCCAGCAGGCCCACGGTGATGGGGAAAAAGGTGGTAAGTACGATGAGGATGATCTTCGGCAGCATCTCGTAGCCGAACCACAGCACCAAAAGCGGCGCGATGGCCACGGTGGGGATGGTCTGGCTGATCACCAGCAGCGGGTAGAGGGCGCGGCGCAGCAGCGGCAGCGCATCCATGGCCACCGCGGCGATGAAGCCGAGCGCCACACCCACGGCGAGGCCGATCAGCGCTTCCTGCAGGGTGATGGCGCTATGCTGCAGCAGCAGGGCGCGGTCGGCGACGAGCGCGGAGAGCACCTCGGTGGGCGCGGGCAGCAGGTAGCCGGGCACCAGCGGGCTGCTCGCCAGCAGCTGCCACAGCAGCACCAGCAGCGCCAGCGCGGCGGCTGCGGGGAGGTAGGTATGCAGTTGGCGGAAGAGTTGCTTCATGCGCGGTGTCCTTTGGGAGAAGATTGGTGGATGGTTTATCTGTCGTAGCGGCATCATGCCTCGTGCCGCCACGGTCGGTGAGAGCGATTTTCAGGCGAATTTGGCGGTTTTCTGCTCGATGGTGAGCAGCTTGTCGTCGGCCTGATACCACAG
>JAFXLH010000131.1 GCA_017531315.1 Bacillota bacterium | reverse complement strand
GTTGTGGGGGGAATCCCCCAGCCTCGCTGCGCTCGGCAGCCCCCTTTATCAAAGGGGGCCTTTGGACGGGGCGTTTTCGCATCATCCGCCGCGTCCCCGCAGACCCTCTCAGTCGGCTGCGCCGCCAGCTCCCCCAGCGGGGGAGCCAAGGGGGATGGAGCATCATCTGCTGTGTGCCCGCTGGGGGCTCTATCTGCGCTTTTTGGGAATATTTTTTCGGCTCGCCATCTTTACAGATGAGTTCCCGGCTGATATAATAGAAAAGCACAATATATTGTGTTTGTTTGACACAATTACCGCCAAATATGTGGCAAATTGTGGACGAAATGTTGATTGGCCTGCTATCCCCTGTGGATAGCTTTCAATAGGCAGCAGAAAGGAGCACTCACCCATGACCTACTACGCCAGCCCGTACCTCACCCCGCCCGCCATCCGCAAGCGTGACGGCAGCATCGTGCAGTTCAATGCACAGAAGATCCGCGAGGCTATCCACAAAGCCAGCATCGCTACCGCGGACGAAACTATCCCCGAAGCGGAGCTGCATCAGCTGACGGCGCAGGTCATCGGCCGCATCACTCCCGGCGACCTGCCCACCGTAGAGCAGGTGCAGGACTATGTAGAAGAAGTGCTCATCGCCGCCGGCTATACCAAGATCGCCAAGGCGTACATCGTCTACCGCGCCGAGCACAGCAAGATCCGCCAGTCCGAAGCCGACCTGATGGATATCTACAAGGAGCTGACCTTCTCCTATGCCAAAGACGCCGATATCAAGCGCGAAAATGCCAATATCGACGCCGATACCGCCATGGGCACCATGCTGAAGTACGGCTCGGAAGGCTCTAAGTACTTCGTCGATAACTACATCCTGCCCAAAGACATCGCCGCCGCCCATATCAACGGCGATATCCACATCCACGACAAAGACTTCTATATGCTCACCGAGACCTGCTGTCAGATCGACCTGCTGGAGCTGTTCAAGCACGGCTTTAGCACCGGTCACGGCTACCTGCGCGAGCCGGGCGGCATCCAGAGCTACGCCGCGCTTGGCTGCATCGCCATCCAGGCCAACCAGAACGAGATGCACGGCGGCCAGAGCGTACCCAATTTCGACTACTCCATGGCAGCCGGTGTGGCCAAGACTTATAAGAAAGAATACATTCAGGCGCTGGCCTCTTATCTCGCCGCCGCGCTGAAGATCAGCCTCGCCGAAGCGCATGCCATCGCCAAGCAGGTGAAAGAAACTGTCACCGCGCCGCTGGCTCTGGAAGATAATGCTGCCTACGCCGCCGCCATCTGCGAGCTGCTCGCCGATAAGGCCGATGCCGCTACTTTGCAGGAGGTCTGCGACCGTACCGCCGAGACTGCCGCCTATGAGACCGACCGCGCCACCTATCAGGCGATGGAAGCGCTGATCCACAACCTCAACACCATGAACAGCCGCGCCGGCGCGCAGGTACCGTTCTCCTCTATCAACTACGGCACCGATACCAGCGCCGAGGGCCGCATGGTCATCCGCAATCTGCTGAATGCCACCTGCGCCGGCCTCGGCAATGGCGAAACGCCCATCTTCCCGGTGCAGATCTTCAAGGTAAAAGAGGGCGTCAGCTTCAACCCCGGCGACCCCAACTACGACCTGTTCCAGCTGGCCTGCCGCACCTCTGCGCTGCGCCTCTTCCCCAATTTCAGCTTCCTCGATTCGCCCTTCAACCTGCAGTATTATAAAGAAGGCGACTATAATACCGAAGTTTCCTACATGGGCTGCCGCACCCGCGTGATGGGCAATACCTATGACCCCGACCGCGCCATCACCAGCGGCCGCGGCAACTTAAGCTTCACTTCCATCAACCTGCCGCGCCTTGGCATCGAAGCCAAGGGCGACCTCGCCAAGTTCTACGAGATGCTGGATAAGAAGCTGGAAATGTGCTGCCGTCAGCTGCTGCACCGCTTCAGCATCCAGTGCACCAAGCGCGCCCGCAACTACCCCTTCCTGATGGGGCAGGGCATCTGGATCGACAGCGAGAAGCTCGGCCCGGATGATTCCGTCGCCGAAGTATTGAAGCACGGCACCTTGTCCGTCGGCTTCATCGGCCTCGCGGAAACGCTGGTCGCTCTCGTGGGCAAGCATCACGGCGAATCTGAAGAGAGCCAGAAGCTGGGCCTCGAGATCATCGGCCATATGCGCGAGTACCTCGATAATATGAGCCAGACGCATCAGCTCAACTTCACCCTGTTGGCCACCCCGGCAGAAGGCCTCTCCGGCCGCTTCGTCCGCATCGACCGCGACGTATACGGCTCTATCCCCGGCATCACCGACCGCGACTACTACACCAACTCTTTCCACGTGCCGGTCTATTACCCCATCCGCGCCTTCGATAAGATCCGTCTGGAAGCGCCCTATCACAACCTCACCAATGCCGGCCACATCAGCTACGTAGAGCTGGATGGCGATACCTGCAAGAACCTGCCCGCCTTTGAAGCGGTGATCCGCTACATGAAGGAATGCGGCATCGGCTACGGCTCTGTCAACCACCCGGTCGACCGCGACCCGCTGTGCGGCTATACCGGCGTCATCGATGAGTGCTGCCCGCGCTGCGGCCGCCGCGATGGCGAGGGCGTGAGCGAAGAAAAGCTGGCCGAGCTGCGCCGCATGTATCCGCAGATGCCCCATATCCGCGGCCTTGAGTAAGCCGAAAATTAGCTAAGTTTCAGCTGTGTTCCCCACAGCGTTCACAAACACCGATTATATTAAAGGAGGATACGATCATGGAAACCAAACAGAACACTGCCAAGCTGCCGGGTGAAGGTATGCGCTTTGAACGCATCCGCCGCATCACCGGTTATCTCGTAGGTACTACCGATCGTTTCAATAACGCTAAACAGAAGGAAGAAAAAGACCGTGTTAAACACTCCATGGCCTGAGCTGCGTATCGCCGGCACCATCCCGGAATCTATTACCGACGGACCCGGCTTCCGCTACGTCATTTTTACTCAAGGCTGCCCGCATCATTGCCCCGGCTGCCACAATCCGCAGACCCACCCCTTCGAGGGCGGCGAGGTGGCGGATGTGGAGAAGATCCTCGCCGAGATAGCCGAAGACCCGCTGCTGGCGGGCGTGACGCTGAGTGACGGCGAGCCGTTCTGCCAGGCGGCGGCGCTGCTGCCGATCGCCCGCGCGGTAAAAGCGATGGGCAAAACGGTGATGGCCTATTCCGGCTGGACGCATACCCAGCTGCGTAATCTGGCGGAAAAGGATGAAGCCGTAGGCGAGCTGCTGTCTTTGTGCGACATCCTCGTAGACGGCCCCTTCATCGAAGCCGAGCGCGACCTGACCCTGCTCTACCGCGGCAGCCGCAATCAGCGAGTTTTAGAACTGAACCAAGGCCATATAGTAAGAGAACTTTCGTGAGAAAAGCCCCGGCGCAAGCCGGGGCTTTTTAGTTACAGCCGGGTAAATAGCCCCGTATACTGCGTTATCGGCCTTTGAAATACAGCCCGGTATGTCTGCGGGCCTGCCGCCTTGTCTACGGGGCTATTTACCGCGGCCGCGGTCGGCGGGGGCTTTTTTGCGGGGTTCTATTCGGAAGAGGTCGGCGGGGTGCTTTTTGCGGGGCTGCGGGAAATGTAACACCGTGATCGTAGGGGACGGGTTCCCCGTCCCGCCGGAGGTGCGGTATTGTGGCGGGCGGGGTGACCCCGCCCCTACGGTTTTATACGCTGCATAGCATTTGCCGGGGGTGGCTGTCACCGGCAGGGGCGGGGAGAACGAGGGCGCGGCTACGACATTATCGTTTCGCATCATCCCTACAAACACGCAGGCAGGGTGTTGACAAGCGCTGTCTGCGGTGATAAAATGGCGGTACATTGATACCGATAAAGCGCTGAAGCGGACATGGGTTTTGGATGTAGGTTCTGCAGAGAGGGCGGGCAGCTGGAAACGCCTGGGCCGAAGCCGAAGCTTACCACCGCAGAGCGCAGGGGCGAACCCCTGCCGCAGGCCTGCGTTACGGGCATTGAGTGGCTGCTGGCTTTTCCGGCGGCAATTCGGGTGGAACCGTGGAGCGTTTGACTTCATCCCGTTTTGGGATGGGGTCTTTTTTATCGGCAAAAAAGCTCATCAAGTAGATCAAGTATAGGAGGATACTTTAATGAATATCAGCTATAACGGCGTAGCGCAGGATTTTGATGCTGCGCTGAACCCCACCTATGGCGCTGCCCTGCGCGCGCTGGATAAGGAAGCTTTCAAGGTCGCCTGCGGCGTGGAAGTGGACGGCGAATTCTATGAGCTCTCTGCCCCTGTGAAGGGCGACGGCGAGATCAAGCTGGTCACCTTCGAAGACGAAATGGGCAAGACCGTGTTCCGCCACAGCTCTTCCCACCTGCTGGCCACCGCCATCCAGCGCCTCTTCCCCGGCACCAAATTCGGCATCGGCCCGGCCATCAAAGATGGCTTCTACTACGACCTCGACAGCGAACACGTCTTCACCGCCGAAGATTTCCCCGCCATCGAAAAAGAGATGGCCAAGATCGTCAAAGAAAACCTGCCCTTCGTCCGCAGCGAAGTTCCCCGCGCCGAAGCGCTGGAAATTTTCGGTTCCCGCGGCGATAACTACAAGGTAGAACTGATCAACGACCTGCCGGAAGACGCCATCATCAGCACCTATCAGGATGGCGACTTCCTCGATCTGTGCGCCGGCCCGCATCTGCCCGGCACCGGCCGCATCAAGGCCTTCAAGCTGCTCTCCGTAGCCGGCGCTTACTGGCGCGGCAGCGAAAAGAATAAGATGCTGCAGCGCATCTATGCCACCTCTTTCCCCACCAAGGAAGAGCTGGAAGCGCACCTCAATGCGCTGGAAGAAGCCAAGCGCCGCGATCACCGCAAGCTGGGCGCCGAGCTGGAGCTGTTCATGATGACCGACGAAGGCCCCGGCTTCCCCTTCTTCCTGCCCAAGGGCATGATCCTGCGTAATGAGCTGGAAAATTACTGGCGCGAACAGCATCGCATCTGGGGCTATGACGAAGTAAAGACCCCGATGATCCTCAACCGCCGTCTGTGGGAACAGAGCGGCCACTGGGATCATTACCAGAACAATATGTACTTCACCAAGATCGACGATGAAGATTTTGCCGTCAAACCGATGAACTGCCCCGGCGGCATTCTGGTTTACCGCGCCAAGCCGCACAGCTACCGCGAGCTGCCGATCCGCTGCGGCGAGCTGGGTCTGGTACACCGCCACGAGCTCTCCGGCGCGCTGCACGGCCTGTTCCGCGTCCGCTGCTTCACTCAGGACGACGCGCATATCTTCATGATGCCGGAACAGATCAAGGATGAGATCATCGGCGTAATGAAGATGATCGACCAGTTCTACTCCCTGTTCGGCTTCCAGTATCACGTAGAGCTGTCCACCCGCCCCGAAGACAGCATGGGCGACCCGGCCATCTGGGATATGGCGGAAAAAGCCCTGGCCGAAGCTATGGATGCGGTAGGCCGCCCCTATGTTATCAATGAAGGCGACGGCGCTTTCTACGGCCCGAAGCTGGACTTCCATCTCGAAGACAGCCTTGGCCGTACCTGGCAGTGCGGCACCATTCAGCTGGACTTCCAGATGCCGGAAAAATTCGACCTTAACTATATCGGCGCCGATAACCAGCCGCATCGCCCGGTAATGATCCACCGCGTCATCTTCGGCAGCATCGAGCGCTTCATCGGCATCCTCATCGAGCACTTCGCCGGCGATTTCCCGCTCTGGCTGGCCCCGGTTCAGGCGCGCATCCTCACCATCACCGATCGTCAGGATGACTACGCACAGGAGATCAAGGCCAAGATGGAAGCGGCCGGCATCCGCGCCGAAGTGGATCTGCGCAACGAAAAGATCGGCTACAAGATCCGCGCCGGCAATGCCGAAAAGATCCCCTACCTGCTGGTACTGGGCGATAAGGAAGCAGAATGCGGCACCGCCGCCCTGCGCAGCCGCAAGAAAGGCGACCTGGGCGCCATGGATGTAGATGCCATCATCGCCGACCTGGTAAAAGAGATCAAAGACAAGGCGTAATATTTGTGAAATTAGGGGGCGTAGCCACAAGCTGCGCCCCTTGCCTATGCGGCATAATATTGTAGGGCGGGGGCTTGCTCCCGCCGCCGGGTACGAGCTGATGCGGCGGGACGGGAGACCCGTCCCCTGCGGTTTTGTGAAAAAATTTGCTTATCCCCAGCTAAAGCACTTGACAGGGCGGATGTGCCTATGCTATAATCAATCGAACTTAAAGGAAAGCAGAAGCAGCCGCTTCTCACCCTGCGCCATCGGTAGCAGTGGTCAATATGACAAAAGCCCAGCTATCATGGGTGATTTTGTGTGTATTGGAGCGGCCGTGTGCCGCTTTTTTGTTTATTTCGGAGGTGAAAGATTGATCAAGGAGTTACGCATCAACGAAGAGATCCGCGTTGCAGAAGTACGTCTGGTAGACGGTGACGAATCCGTAGTAGTACCGATCAAGGTAGCCCTGCAGCATGCTCAGGAAAAAGGTCTGGATCTGGTAGAGATTTCTCCCAGCGCCAAGCCGCCGGTATGCCGCGTGATGGATTACGGCAAGTACCGCTTCGACCAGATCAAGCGCGCCAAGGAACAGAAAAAGAATCAGAAAGCTATCCAGGTCAAGGAAGTCAAGTTCCGTCCCAGCATTGAGGACCACGACTTTGAAACCAAGGCCAAAGCTGCTGAGCGCTTTTTGGCAGACGGCGATAAGGTCCGTGCCACCGTTATGTTCCGTGGCCGTGAGATCACCCATGCCGATAACGGCCGTGCCATCTGCGCCAAGCTGATCGAACGTCTCTCCAATGTCGGCGTTGTCGAAAAGAACGCCAAGCTGGAAGGCAAGAACATGACCATCATCTTTGCCCCCAAAACCAATAAATAAGTTTAGTTAAAAATATTAAGAAAGAGGGACTCTAACAATGCCTAAAATGAAAACCCATCGCGGCCTCGCCAAGAGAGTCAAAGTAACCGGCACCGGTAAATTCAAGCGTCATCACGCTTATTGCAGCCACATCCTCGCTTCCAAGAGCCCGAAGAGAAAGCGCAATCTGCGTAAATCTGCTATCGTTACCCCGGCTGATGCCAAGGTCTTCAAAGATCTGCTGCCCTACGCTTAATTGCGAATTGTGAAAGAGAGGATAATATAAATGACCAGAGTTAAAAGAGGCATGACCCGCCACGCCCGTCATAAAAAAATTCTGAAGCTGGCCAAAGGTTACCGCGCCAGTAATTCCAAGCTGTACCGTGTAGCGAATGAGCAGGTGCTCCACTCCCTGGCTTACGCTTTTGCTCATCGCCGCAAAAAGAAAGGTGACTTCCGCCGCCTGTGGATCACCCGCATCAATGCCGCTGCCCGCATGAACGGCCTCACCTACAGCACCATGATCAATGGTCTGAAGAAGGCTAATGTCAGCGTCAACCGCAAAGTTCTGGCTCAGCTGGCCGTAGAAGATGCCGCCGCTTTCACCCAGTTCTGCGAAATCGCCAAGGCTAATCTGTAAGTAAATCATGGCGGTCGGACAAGCTCCGGCCGCCTTTTTCTCTTATCTTGAAAGGATGTAAATATGGAGATCATCACTTCCAAGGAAAACCGTTATATCAAAGCCGCCCGCGCCCTGAACAGCGCCAAGGGTCGCGCCGAGCAGAATCTGCTGCCGGTAGAGGGGCTGCGTCTGGCCGAAGAAGCGCTGGCTGCCGGGGCGGAGCTGGGCTTTGCCCTCGTCACCGAGCAGCTGTCTGCCAATCCGCGTGGCGCGGCGCTGGTGGATAAGCTGGAGCAGAGCGGCTGCCCGCTGCTGCAGGTGCCGGAAAAGCTGCTTATGCAGGTGGCGGATACCGAGCATCCGCAGGGCGTCTTTTTGGCGGTGCGCCGCGCCGCCAAACCGCTGCCGCGCCAAGGCCGCTGCTTCGTGGTCTGCGACCGTCTGGCCGATCCGGGCAATCTCGGCACCATCTTCCGCACGGCGCTGGCTGCCGGGGTGGACGGGCTGCTGCTGACGCCCGGCTGCGCCGCCTGGGACAGCCCCAAGGTGGTGCGCTCCTCGATGGGCGCGGTGTTCCGCCTGCCCATTTACGCCGCACCGGAAGCGGAGCTGCTGGATATCCTGCGTGAGCAGGGGGCGCGCGTGCTGCTGACCGCGGCGGATGGCGCCGAGCGCTTCGACCGCATTGAGCTTGCCACCCCCCACGCCTGGGTGATGGGCTCGGAGGCGGCCGGCTGCAGCGACTTCTGGCACGAGGCCGCCGACGCCAAAGTCTATCTGCCGATGGCAGAAGGCGCAGAGAGTCTGAACGTGGCAGTAGCGGCGGGGATTCTTATGTACCAATCGTTTATTGTTGAGTGCAACTGAGTCAGGCCCGGACAAACAGCCGTTTTGGCTGTGTTACTGGCCCTCGCAATACGACCCGGTATGGCTTCGGGCCGCGTGCCTTGCCAAAAGCAGCTGTTTGCCTCGGGGCGAATGTGGGGCGAAAAGGCTATGTAACAGATATCTTTGTAGGGGCGACCATTGGTCGCCCGTTTCTTTTGTGTAGCTATGCGGGCGGGCAATGCCCGCCCCTACGTTTTGGTGTTTCGCCTTGCCCGCTAGCTACAGGCGGCGGGAGCAAGCCCCCGCCCTACGGTGTGCTAAGAGAATGAGGTGGTTACAGTTACATCCTCCTCATCCGCCCCTAAAGGGGCACCTTCCCCTCAAGGGGAAGGCTTTTGTTCTTGCATCATGCGCTGCGTGCCCGGGCCATCTCAGTCACCTAATGGTGACAGCTCTCCCAGAGGGAGAGCCAAGCCGGTGTAGTTTCATTGTACCTCGTGCCGTTCCGGCGGCGGGATGGCTACAAGCGGCGGGAGCAAGCCCCCGCCCTACGGTCTGTGGTGTTGCTTTTCGCGCCTGGTGCGGCATGGTTGCTGTCACCGGTGGTGGCGGGGCGGGGTGGGGGAGTGGCTACGACAAAATCTTTATCGAAAAACTGTGCCAAGGGCTGCTCTTCCGTCGCGGCCTGCCGCAATTTTCCTGCGCGGGGCTGCGGCTTTTTCTTGCCTTTTGTCCCAGCGTATGATATACTTATGCAAAGATTATGTGTGGTAAGAGCGAAGGGATGTGATGCAATGAAGCGGCACGCCGAAGCCCTGTGGGAACTGTTTGAGCAAACGGGTTCAATCACCGCTTACATCTTTTATCGCCGGACTATGCCCCAGTAATGCTTTGCCGACGTTGGGATAGGACACCGGCCTTTGTCGTGGTCGTATTATGCCTTTCGTCCGCCGGATGAAGGGCTTTATTTTTTGGAGGTCAATATGTGGGAAAAATTGCAAGAACTGAAGCTGAAGGCTGAAGGCGCTATCAATGCCTGCACGGATATCGATGCGCTGAACGAACAACGCGTAGCCCTGCTGGGCAAAAAGGGTGAAATGACCGCCATTTCCCGCGGTATGGGCGCCCTTTCTGCCGAAGAACGCCCCAAGATGGGCCAGGCTGTAAACGAAGTTAAGCAGTTCATCGAAGAGCTGCTGGCCAAAAAGAAAGATGAGCTGGCTGCCGCCCATCTGCAGCAGAAGCTGGAAGAAGAGCGTGTAGACGTCACCCTGCCCGGCCGCCCCGCCGCCGCCGGCCGCCGTCATATCCTCTCGGTGGTGCAGAAGGATATGGAAGATATCTTCATCGGCATGGGCTATACCGTAGTGGACGGCCCGCAGGTAGAGCTGGATAAGTACAACTTCGAGCTGCTCAATCTGCCCAAGGAGCACCCGGCCCGCGATATGCAGGATTCCTTCTACTTCAGCGAAAGCATGCTGCTGCGTACCCACACTTCCCCCGTACAGGCCCGCACCATGGAAGCTGCCGAGGGCAAGCTGCCGGTAAAAGTGATCAGCCCCGGCGTAGTATACCGCCGCGATGACGACGCTACCCATTCTCCGATGTTCCATCAGGTAGAGGGCCTGCTCATCGATGAGCATGTCACCCTCGCCGACCTGAAGGGCACCCTGCTGGCCTTTGCCCAGCAGATGTTTGGCGCAGATCGCCAGATCCGCCTGCGTCCCAGCTACTTCCCCTTCACCGAGCCTTCGGTAGAAGTAGATATCTCCTGCTTCAACTGCGGCGGCTGCGGCTGCCGTCTGTGCAAGGGCACCGGCTGGATCGAGATCCTCGGCTCCGGCATGGTACACCCGCATGTACTGGAAATGTCCGGCTATGACCCGGAAAAATGCACCGGCTTCGCCTTCGGTATGGGCGTGGAACGCATCGCGATGCTCAAATACGGCATCACCGATATGCGCCTGCTCTTCGATAACGATGTGCGTTTCCTGCAGCAGTTTTAAGGAGGTATAAGCCATGCGTGTTTCTTACCGTTGGTTGAATGAATATATCGATGTGACCGTATCCGCCACCGAACTGGCCGAAAAGCTGACCCGCGCCGGTCTGGAAGTGGCAGAAGTTGCCGCCATCGGCGCCGAAGTGAGCGGCGTAGTCGCGGCGAAAGTACTTACCTGTGAAGATCATCCCAAATCTGACCACCTGCATATCTGCACCGTGGATGACGCCAGCGGCGCTCCCGTGCAGGTAGTCTGCGGCGCTGCCAATGTGGCGGCCGGCCAGACCATCGCCTTCGCCCGCGTGGGCGCTACCCTGCCCGGCGGCATCAATATCGGCAAAGCCAAGCTCGCCGGTACCGAAAGCTTCGGCATGATCTGCTCTCAGAAGGAGCTGGGCCTCTCCGAAGATCACAGCGGCATCTGGGTGCTGGACGGCCTCGGCCTCGAGCCCGGCGACGATGTGCTGGATAAGCTGAACCTGCGCGACGAAGTGCTGGATATCGAGCTGACCCCCAACCGCTCCGACTGCCTCGGTATGCTGAACGTCGCCCACGAAGTGGCGGCGCTGATCGGCGGCAAGGTCAAGGAAGACTGCCTCGATTACATTGAGGCCGGCGAAAATGCCGCCGACCTGATCAGCATCGAAGTGCTGGACGAGAAGCTGTGCCCGCGTTACGATGCCCGCCTGGTGCGCGGCGTCAAGATCGGCCCGTCTCCCCTTTGGATGCAGAATTACCTGCTGGCGGCCGGTATGCGCCCGATCAACAATGTCGTCGATATCAGCAACTTCGTGATGCTGGAACGCAATCAGCCGCTGCACACCTTCGACTATGCTACTTTAGCCGGCAAGAAGATCATCGTCCGCTGCGCCGCAGAAGGCGAGCAGATGCAGACCCTCGACGGCAAAGACCGCACTTTCCGCGGTGAAGAGATCCTCATCTGCGATGCGGAAAAACCGATCTGCGTAGCCGGCGTCATGGGCGGTATGGAAACCGAAGTTACCGATAAGACCACCGACATCCTCATCGAATCCGCCTGCTTCAATCCCGTGGCGATCCGCCGCGCTGCCCGTCACCTCGGCATCCCCTCCGAAGCCTCGCTGCGCTTCGAAAAGGGCGTGGATATCGCCGCCTGCGACGCCGCCGCCCGCCGCGCCGCACAGCTGCTGGTCAAATATGCCGGCGGTACTGCCGATAAGGGCAATGTGGATGTCAGCGTAGCCATCCCCGCCGAAAAAGTGGTGCGCTTGCGTACCGCCTATGTGGGCGAGCTGCTGGGCATCTACTTTACCGCCGCAGAGATCGGCGAAGTTATGGATTCCTTAGGCTTCAAGTGGGAAGCTGACGGCGACGCCATGCTGGTACATATCCCCAGCTACCGCCAGGATATCAGCATCCCGGCCGACCTTGTTGAAGAAGTGGCCCGTCTGCGCGGCATCGATAATCTGCCCGCCACCATCCCGGTCAACCAGACTCAGGGCAAGCGCCCGCTGAAACAGCAGTTCATCTGCGATGTGCAGGAATTCTGCGCCGGCCTCGGCCTCTATGAAACCGTCAACTACAGCTTCATCAGCCCCCGCGACTGGGATAAGCTGCGTATCGCAGGCGGTGCGGAAGCCGCCAAGCCGCTCGCCATCAGCAACCCGCTCAATGAAGAGCAGAGCCTGATGCGCCAGAGCCTGCTGCCGGGCCTGCTCGGCACTACCTCCCGCAACTACAACCGCCGCAACCTCTCTACCGCGCTGTTCGAAGTGGGCAATGTCTTCTTCCCGCAGGCGGAGAAGGCGCAGGAAGTACAGCCGGAAGAAAAGGCGATGCTGGGCATCGTACTTTCCGGCAAGACCGCTGCTTCCTGGCAGGGCGGCGCTGCGGAATATGATTATTTCTACCTGAAGGGCCTGCTGGAAGCGCTGCTGCCTGCCGTGGGCGTGCGTGAATTCAGCTTCCGCCGTGCCGACGCCGCAGCCTACCCCTTCCTCCATCCCGGCCGCTGCGCCGAGCTGGTGGTAGACGGCACCTGCGCCGGCTGGCTGGGCGAAGTGCATCCGCTCACTGCCGAAGCCTATGAGATCGGCCAGCGCGTAGTCGCCTGCGATATCGAGCTGCAGGTACTGCTGGATGCGGTAGCCCGTCCCAAGCTCACCGGCCTGCCCAAGTACCCCGCCGCCACCCGCGATATCGCCGTCATCGGCAGCCGCGAAGTGGCCGTGGCCGATATCGAAGCCGCCATCCGCAAGGCCGGCGGTGATATCCTCGCCGTAGTCAGCCTCTTCGACGTATACGAGGGCGCGCCCATCGTCGCCGGTCAGCGCAGCCTCGCCTTCTCGCTCACCTTCCGCCTGCCCGACCGCACCCTCACCGATGCGGAGGTAGACGGCGCTTTCACCGCCATCGTCACCGCGCTGAAAGATCAGTTTGACTACACCCTGCGCTAAAGAAAAATCACCCCTGCCGCTGTAAAGGAGATACTTAGGAGGATATTTATGGAAGAAAAACGCCCTCTTAATACGCTTACTGCCACTTTGGACGGTGTATCCTACACCCTGCGCGGTGATGCGCCGCTGCCGCAGATGCAGCAGACGGTAGACGCCGTGCAGCGCAAGCT
>JAFXLH010000130.1 GCA_017531315.1 Bacillota bacterium | reverse complement strand
CGAGGCACCACCACTCCAGCCGCCCGCAGCCGCGCTCCACGGCGATGCGCGCCAGCTCCTTCAGCAGCGCCTTGCCATAGCCCTTGCCGCGCTGCTGCGGCAATACGAACAGATCTTCCAGATAGATGCCGGCGCGACCGAGGAAAGTAGAAAAATTGTGGAAGAACAGGGCGAAGCCGACTTCCTGCCCCTCTGCCATCGCGAAGATGACCTCCGCCTTTTGCCGCGCGAAGATCCACTCCGCAAGCAGCTCTTCCGTCGCCACTACCTGATCGGCCATCTGCTCATATTCCGCCAGATCGCGGATAAAGCGCAGTATCAGCGGCACATCCGCCGCCGTGGCATAGCGAAAAGATACTTCAGACATAGCTCCTCCTATATCTCCGCCGCGGCAAACAGCCGCTTTTGGCAAGGCCGCAGCTTAGATGCGCTATTTAATGCTGCCGATACTTACGCTATACATCCCCTGCTGCGCCAAAAAGCCCCACAGATTCTGGGCATGGTCCAGAGAGAGGTCGGGGATATTGTGGAAGGGCGAGATGAAGTCCGCGGCCTTCCACGCTTCCTGGCAGTTGACATAGGGGATCAGCATCACATCATGCAGACCAAACTCATCGAGGATCTGGGCGATATTGGTCATATGCTGCTTGTTGTTGCTGATATCGGGGATCAGCGGCACAGTCAGCTGAATCGGGAAGCCGAGGCGGGAGAGATTGAAGAGATTACCGTAGATCATCTCCGGATCAGCGCCGCAGTTGGCAGCATAAGTCATATCGTTGCTGTCCGGCAGGTCGAAGCGGATCAGATCGATATAGGGCAGAATAGGGATGATCTGCGGCGGCGGTACATCACCGCAGGTTTCCAGAATGATGAAAACCTCCTGCTGCTGTTTGAGCAGGCTGCACAGCTCGGTGGCGAAGTCGCACTGCATCAGCGGTTCGCCGCCGCTCAGGGTCAGCTGCTGCAGCGGCTGAGTAAGCAGTTCTGCCACCAGGTCTGCCGCTTCCACTTCACGCACGCCGGGGCGGTCGGCCGCAGCCGCGCCCTGGCAGGCCGCCTCGCAGCACCACGGGCAATGATGCACGCAGCCCTTGAAAAATACGCTGGCCGCGCCGTCTTCAAATCGTTCGATCTTGCTGATAAAACCCTTCATCTTCATTCTCCTTCAACATAAGTAATGGTAATGCTCTTATCGGCGGCGTTCCAACTCACATCCGCGCCGAATGTTTCCATAATATACCGCAGCGGCACCATAGTGCGGTCGTTCTTGATATAGGGAGGCACATCCAGCCCCTCCGCCGCCACGCCGACAAACAGCTGCAGCAGCTGCCCGTCATAGGCAATATCCACGCGCCGCGCAGCGCCATCCCAGGCCACCGCCGCGCCCAATGCCTCTGCCACCAGTCTCAGCGGCACCATCGTGCGCCCCTCTACCAGCTCCGGCTGTGCATCCAGCAGCAGCGGCTCGCCGTCTAGCAGGGCAAAGCTGTGGCCGATCTGCAGATACAGCGTGCGCTCTGCCGCCACCGCCACGCGATGCACGGTCACGGTATAAGTCACGCTCTCGCCATCCGCCTTCAGCACGATATTGATATCCTTGCTACTGCCGCCAAGCGGCACCACGCGCTCGCTGCCGCGCTCACTGTTGATATAGATGCTGCCGTATTCCGCCTCGGCGCTCACATACACCGAAGTGATGTCGGCGGGCACATAAGCTTCATAGCGATAGCGCTGCGGTGAAAAGCGGCGATCCAGCTCCACGCCTTCCAGTTCCAGATCGCTGAGGCATAGCTCCGGCGGCAATTCCGGTTCCGCCTCATCATCACCGGGCAGCTCCGCATCATCGGGGTCGATGGCCACGGGCGGCGCCTCATCTGCCGCATCGTCGCCGGGCGGCGGCGCAGGCACATCCTGCTCTTCCTGTTCTTCCTGCTCTTCCGCATCATCATCGACGGGCAGGGGCGGCAGGTCTTCCGGCTCACCGTCGTCATAAACATTACCCAGCCCATCGTGTACCAGCTTGGCTTCCGCATAAGTAGGCGGAACAAAAACCAGCAGCAATAACAGCAAAACCGTAATCATACGGCGCAAATGCATACTCATCATCCTAAACAAAAGAATACCATTAATTCTTTGTTGTAAATGAGAAAATTCCTGCTCAATGCGACTGTTTTCGACAAAAAAGCAGCCCTCCGCATCTGGGCGTTGTTCATAAGACAGTAAAATATACAAAAGGAGTGACCAATAAAAAGGTCACGCCTTTTGCCTTAAGAGGATAGCTGCTTTAGCGGTGCAAGGGGTGCAATCCCTTGCTCGTAGCACAGCGACACAAAACGCCCCGGACATTCAGGTGTCCGGGGCGTTCAGCCTCACAGAGCACACATACGGAGCTTGTCCCGTATAGAAGTGCGCCCTTGTATCTGTTCGACTAACTGGAAGTTGTCGACATTATAGATCCTTATCCTCATAGGGCTTGTTCCAAGAACCGATCTCGATGATATTTCCTTCTGGGTCAGCAATAAAGCACGTCCTTTGTCCCCAAGGCTCAGTAGTTGGTTCTAACAAAGAAGTTGCGCCATTGTCAATAGCATTTTTATATTGCTTATCAACTTCCTCGTATGTGTCAACATACAACGCCATCTCAGAATGTGCATTTACTCCCGTAAGATACTCATATCTTTTGCTTGTTAGTTTTTCGAAATCATTTCTCCCATAAAGCAAAAAGAGGGTGCCATCCTTTACTAAGTATACATTATCAGTGCTTTCATCTTCTTTGATCTCAAATCCTAATACATCTCGATAAAACTGGATCATTGTTGCCATGTTCTTAACGAACAGCCCATATCCATCCAATCTCATTACAATACACTCCTTATTCCGCCAAATCCCGATTTGTATATCTTGTCGGCCCCATATTATCATATAACAGGATAAGATACAAGAGCAGCTACAGCAGCGCAAATTCATCAAACTGTGGCTGTTAACTGTCTAATGAACACCCGCATCAGGCAGAGGGCTGTTTCATCACTGCACCAGGGCGATAAACTCTTCCAGGCTATGCTCGCGCTCCACGCGGATGCGCGGCGTGGTGAGCATGCTCTCGCGCACGGAGCGGCGCGGCTGAGCGGTCAGCACCGCCACATCGAAATAATCCGCCGCCACCTTCGCCACATAGCGGTCATAATCGCCATAGGGGTAGGCCAGCGCCGTCACCGGCTGCCCGGTGATATCCTGCAGCGCCTGCTGCGAAGCGCTGAATTCCTGCCGCTGCTGCTCTTCCGTCAGCTGGCTCAAGTACGGATGCGATACGGTGTGCGATTCTATGCTCATCACACCGCTCTCCGCCATCTCGCGGCATTGCTCGCCGGTCAAAAAGCCGGGCTTATCGAGATTGTTCACCGTGACGAAGACCGTGCCGCAAGCGCCGTATTTGGCCAAAATGGGCATGGCCGTAGTGTAATTATCCACATAGCCGTCGTCAAAGGTGATGCAGGCCACCTTTTCGCCGGGGAACTTGGCCAGATCGCACGCGAAGACGAAGCGATAGCCGCTTTCCGCTAAGTGCGCCACCTGCGCTTCAAAATCCGCCGGGCTGACGAACAGATAGTGGCTCTCGCCATACAGATCGTCGCTGATCAGGTGATACATCAGCACCACCGTATCGTCGCTGATGCTGCTGCCGGAAAACCACCAGGCCGCCGCACCGCCCACCGCCAGCACCAGCACCAGCAGCGTTATCAATACTTTTTTCCGCATTATTTTACCTCTCCGTAGAACGCGCCGTTCTGACCGTTGACCAGCACCAGCACGCGGCGGCCCTCCAGCTCCGCCCAGCCGATCCACAGCGGCAGCAATACCTGACGCACCAGAATATCGCTGTATTCGCTATTGAACAGCGTATCTTTGACGCGCTCGCAGCCGGTACGCTCGCGTACTTCGGCTTCGATGCCCTGCAGCACCACTTCTTCCATCTGCTTGCGGGCCACGCGCCAGCCGTCGCGGGCGGTAAGCGTAGCTGCCGCCACCAGCGCGCCCGCCAGATAAGCGGGGTTGACCGGCAGGGTCTGCGTCATATCGAAGCTATCCACCGCATCCAGCGCCAGCAGGGTCTGCGGCAATACCGCCAGGCTGCCGGCCGATACCGCGACCAGCCGATGCTCGCTGCGGAACACGCCGGAAAGCGGCTGCCAATCTTCAAAGGTCTCATTGTAGGTACGCAGCTTCTTTTTGCCGCCCACATCCACCAGACGCTGCACCGTACCCATCTTGGTGCTGCCGCCCAGGGAGGCATAATGCGATTCACTTGCTGCATCAAACAGCCAGCGCGGCATATACAGCGCCTGCAGATTGGCCTGCAGCTGCTCTTTCAGCTTCGGCACGGGCAGAGCGCTCTGCGCCGCCCAATCCAGCGCCAGCTCCAGCGCATCGTCGGCATCGATATGATAGGGCAGCAGATGCGTGGGGGATACGCTGTTCAGCCGCACCTGCTGCGGCGCGCTGCCGCAGACCGGGCAGGTGGCGCCATCTTGCGAAAAGATCATCATACCGCAGGCCGAGCAGAGCAGCAGCGCTGCCTCCGGCGCTTCGCGGCGCATCTCCGCATAGGGCAGCCCCTGCGTATCCGCCTCCGCACGCAGCAGGATACTGCGGCAGCAATGGCGGCACATCAGGCCCTGACGGTGCGGGTCGAAGACCAGCTTGCCGCCGCATTCATTGCAGGGCGGCACCATGGTCGCAAAATCGAGTAAGCTCTTGGCCGCCAGCGGTTTTTCCGCTATCGGCGGCGGCACTTCCAGTACCGGGGAGCGCGGGTTTTCGATGCGGCGCACTTCGCGCACCGTGTATTTGCCGCTTTTGGGCGTGCGGGTCAGCTCTTCCAGCGAATCGCTGTTGAATTCCACGCGCACCACGTCTTCATCTATTTGCCAGAATCTATCGTCCATATCATTCCTCCGCCGCGGCTGCCGCGCCGAACACTTCTTTTACATGAGCGTTAAAGCAGGCCTGCTGCGGATACGCCGCATCCAGCATGCCTTTGCTGCTCTCGGCCAGATGCAGCTGCAGCTGCATCTGCGGCACGGCGAGGCCCAGCTGTGCCGCGTACTCATCCAGCTGCAGGCGCAATTCTTCCGCCAGTTCCACGCATTGTGCATCCAGACTGCGCAGATGCAGCGGGCGGTCGGTGATAATATCCGCGAAGGCCGCCGCCGCACAGGCAGAAAGCTGTGCTTCGATGCCGCTGCACAGCGCCGGCACCGCGCCGCCGCGCACCGAGGCGCAGAAGAGCGCATTATCGCAGATGCGGTAAGTATAGCTGCCGGAGGCGGAAAAGCGCAGCAGGCCGTCCAGCGGGTCGCGGCCAAGGAACTGCGTATCGTTGCACCAGAGGCCGTCACAGGTACGGGTGGAGATGAAGCCGCAGGCTGCCGGGATCAGCTGGCGCTTTTCCCACTCTTCCGGCAGGGCCAGCGCCGCCGCCACCTGCGGGATCAGCTCCGGCAGCAGCGTATATTCGCCTTCTGCCGCCATATCCAGCGCAGATTCTACCGCAAACCAGACCAGCTCATCGGCGCCTACCTGCACCTGCATGCCGCCGACCAGCCCCTGCTCCACACCGGGGAAGACGCTATAGAGGGCATCGGTCAGGCCGCCGCTTACGATTACCTTTTTAGCTGTTTTGCGCTTATAAAACATAAATTACCTCCGCAGCCGTAATCACAGCCAAATATCTTACCCCATATTGTATCACAGTTTCCCTCGCTTGAAAAGTGATAACGCAAAAGACGAGCCGATACTACATGGCGGTGCATATACCCCTAAAATTTATGCTTTGCCGTCACAAACCGCCCTGACCTGCCGTTTATAGAATAAGCCCCATGCATAAAGGGCAAAAGCCGCCGTATAAATGGCCAAATACCCCGATCGTCCCACTTTTGTCAAAATTTTATACGAAAAAATCCACAAAAAGTGTTGACAAAACAAACCGCTCTTTAGCTGGGATTAACTCAATTTGAGTCTGTGCGGAACAGTTTTCCCCACAATTTATCCACATTTTATATGCACGAATTTGCATAAAAATACAGGGGTCTAAAGACCCCTGTGAAACCCCTGTTAAACGATGGGACGAATCAAAAACGGCAACCATTTTTACGCAAATGGTTTCCATTTTTGCCAAATTCCGCCGGAATTTGTCCGCATCAGCGCAAGGCAGATCTAAGCTTATTCAAACTTTTCGCTGGGAGCATCCTTCCACAGGCGTTCCAGAGAATAGTATTCACGCTCTTCGGCGAGGAAGATGTGCGCGACCAGCGCCGCACCAAAGTCGACCAGGATCCAGCGGCCTTCGCGGTAGCCTTCTACCTTGGGGCGCGGCAGCTCCAGCTCTTCGGCCACCTCTTCCAAGCGGTCACAGATGGACTGGGTCTGACGGGTGTTGCTCGCGGTGGCGATGAGGAAAAAGTCGCTGATCGGGGTAATGCCGCGCAGATCCAGCGCCACTACATCCTGACCCTTCTTTTCCAGCGCCGCTTCAGCGCATTTTCTTACTACATCAATGCTTTCCATTAGGCTTTATCCTCCTTATTTATCAGCTCTTCTATTTCCTGCAGCGCTGCCGCGGCCGCGGGGTGCTCTTCCCTGCCCTGCCGCTGCAGATACTGCTGATTTTCTCTTATCGCCAGCGCCATGGCCCGATTCAAGTCCTGCTCGGCCACAAGACGCAGCTTTTCTATGCCATCCCACGGCTCGCGGTTCGGCTCGATCAGGTCGGCAAGAAAGACCAGCTTGGTGAAGTCGCTCATGCCGCGCCGTGCCAGCGTATGCCCGGCCACCGCATCCAGCAGCTGCCGGTCATCGATGCCCCACATATCCCGCAGCAGCACCGCACCGGCCGGCCCATGCCGCAGCATCGGCACATCCAGCTCGCCCGGCTCCAGCTGCGGCCATTGCACCGCATAGGGCAGCTGGGCTTCCTTATCGTAGATGCGCCCGCAATCGTGCAGCAGCCCCGCCTCATAGGCGGCATCCGCATCCAGCCCATGCGCCACAGCCAGCCGCCGCGCCGTCTCCGCCGTGCCGAGGCTGTGCGTGTAGCGGCTCTCTTTCAGCCCCTCGCGCAGCCAGGCGTCCAAAGCAGCCAGTTGCTCGGCGCTCAATACTCCGCTCATAAATACAACCCCTGCTTTTCGATATATTTTTCTACCGTCTCCGGCAGCAGATAGCGGATAGTCTGCCCATTTTTCACCCGCGCACGAATATCCGAAGAGGATATCGCCAGCGCCGGCACCTGCATCAGCACCGCCCGCTCGCGGAAACGCTGCGGCATCTTGGCGAAGTCGCCGATATCCCAGCCGGGACGTGTCGCGCCGATGAAGCGGCATTTTTCGATCAGCTGCTCCGCCTTCACCCAGTTGGCTATCTCCAGCAGCGCATCGGCGCCGGTGATAAAGAACAGCTCCGCATCCGCGCCGTACAATTCGGCAAAGGCGCATACCGTATCATAGGCATAGGAAAAGCCGCTGCGGTCTATCTCTACCCGCGATACGCTGAAATGCGGATTGCTCACCGTGGCCATCAGCGTCATCGTCAGGCGATGCTCGGCGCTGCTGATCACGCGGCTCACTTTATGCGGCGGATTGCCGGAAGGGACAAACACTACCTGATCCAGCTCAAACTGCTGCCAGGCCGCCTCCGCCGTGACCAGATGGCCGAAGTGGATGGGGTCAAAAGTGCCGCCCATAATGCCAATGCGTTTGCTCATGCTTTACTCCGCGTACTCAAATTCTACGTCCAGAATGCAGACGGTGTCGCCGGGCTCTACGCCCTTGGCGCGCAGCGCGTCTTCGAGGCCCATCTGTACGATGGTGCGCTGCATACGCATCAGCGCATCTTCGTTATCCAGATTGGTCAGCTGCACCAGATTTTCGATGCGCTTGCCGGTAACGCGCCAGACGCCCGGCTCTTCCTCTTCGATGACGAAGGGAGCTTCATCACGCACCACGGTCACGCGTACATCTTCCTGCGGCGGCGCTTCTTCTTCGATCGGCGGCGCGGTGAGCAGGGTGTTGTATACGGCCATCAGCAATTCCTGCACGCCCTCGCCGGTCAGCGCAGAAATGGGATAGATGGGGTAGCGGTCGCCGATATATTCGCGCAGCTGCTCAAGGCGCTCTGCGGAACCTTCGGTATCCATTTTGTTGGCGGCGATCAGCTGCGGACGCGCCATGAAGTTCTGCTTATAAAGACGCAGCTCTTCATTGATGATCTCGAAATCCTTCAGCGGGTCGCGGTCGGAATACTCGCTCATATCCAGCACGTGCACCATCACGCGGGTGCGCTCGGCATGGCGCAGGAAGCGGTGGCCGAGGCCGATGCCGGAGCTGGCGCCCTCGATGAGGCCGGGCAGGTCGGCGATAACGAAGCCGTCTTCGCCGGGTATGGGGTAAGCGACGCCGAGATTGGGCGTCAGCGTGGTGAACGGGTAATTGGCGATCTTCGGCTGGGCGGCGGTGACGCGGGAGATGAGGGTAGACTTACCGGCATTGGGCATACCGATGAGGCCGACATCCGCCAGCACCTTCAGCTCTAAGATCAGCGTCTTTTCTTCGCCGGGTTCGCCGTTTTCGGCGATATGCGGCGCGGAATCGGCACGGGTGACGAAGCGGGTATTGCCTCTGCCGCCGCGGCCGCCCTTGGCCACCAGCACCACCTGACCGTCGCAGGTGATATCGGCGATCATATTGCCCTTTTCGTCGCGCACCACGGTGCCCAGCGGCACATCCAGATACATATCTTCACCGGCCGCGCCAAAGCAGTTTTTGCTCATACCGTTTTCGCCGCGCTCGGCCTTGTAGTGGCGGCGGTACTTGAAGTCGATCAGCGTGTGCAGCGTCGCGCAGCCGCGCATATAGATGCTGCCGCCTCTGCCGCCGTCGCCGCCGGCCGGGCCGCCCATCGGCACATACTTTTCGCGGCGGAAGGCAACCATACCGTTGCCGCCGTCGCCGGCTTTGATCATAATTTTGGAATAATCGTGGAACATATTCCCTCCGAAAACGCAAGTTTAGCTACTTATACATAGTTATTATAATTTACATAAAGCTAAAAGGCAACACTCATATAAACATAAAAAATCCCCGCTCGTTGCCACAGGCGGGGATTTTGCTTTAGCTTTTCAGCAATTAGATAGCAGCTTCTTCAGCGTAAACGCTGACCTGCTTCTTGGTCTTATCTTTTCTTTCGAAACGGACCTTACCATCGATGGTGGCAAAGAGAGTGTCGTCCTTACCGAGGCCGACGTTCTTACCGGGATGGAATTTGGTACCGCGCTGACGAACGATGATGCTGCCGGCAGTTACGAACTGACCGTCACCAGCTTTCAGACCCAGGCGCTGCGCAGCAGAGTCACGACCGTTGCGGGAACTACCGCCTGCTTTTTTATGAGCCACAAGCCCACCTCCCTTAAAGATTGAATAAAGGAAACTCTAAACAAAAAGATTAGCCGATCTTAGCGATCTGCAGCTTGGTGTAAGGCTGACGATGGCCGTTCTTCTTGCGGATGTTCTTTTTGGGTTTGTACTTGAAGACGATGACCTTTTTGCCTTTGCCGTGTTCTACGACATTGTAGGTAACGGTAACACCTTCAACGTACGGAGTGCCGATTTTCATATCGGCGCCTTCGCCAACGGCGATGACCTTATCGATAACGAGTTCACTGCCTTCTTCAACATCGAGCAGTTCAACGCGGATAAAATCACCTTCGGCTACTTTGTACTGTTTACCACCGGTTTCGATAATTGCGAACAAGAGTTGCACCTCCCTACTTTTATAGACTCGCCCGTTCTGGTGGCCATAAGGCACTTAAACCATTTCAGTGCGGTTTGGCAACAGATGAATTTTATCACGGCAAACCCCACTTGTCAATAGGTATTTGCCCAGTTACAGCATTTATTCTGCACTATATCCCTTATATCCGGTCACACCGTTACGTTGCATCCAGATCAGCTTATCGCCAAGCAGCGTATTGATGCCGGCACTTTCCGCGCCCAGCACCTCTACCAGCTCTGCCTGCAGCGCCAGCAGGTCGTTATAGGTGAGGTACGGATAATCCGTGCCCACCACCTGCAGCTCCGGCGTCAGCGCATAGTTCAGATCCTTATCCGCCCGCCGCCACAGCTCCAGCGAAGAGCCGATACCCATCAGCAGCGCATCGGCGCAGGTAGCGTACTCTTCTGCGCCCGTTTCACGGTAGATGCGATAGAGGAACACCGCCTCTGCCGCCTGATGATTGAGCGAGCAGTGGTTGGCATTATCCGCGCCCTCCTGCCAGTAGTCGTAGACCAGCCAGCCGCGCTCACCCACCGTGAAGTGATGCGCCTCGGCATAGGATGTGAGGAAATCCGCATAACGCACGGCCGCATCCAGCAGCTCCGTGACGCCCAGCCGCTGATAAGCCAGCAGCCAGCTTTCCGCAAGGTCGGTGTTCCAGCGCGTATCATAGTAATTCTTGCCGATGCCGTAAGCCTCGTGCAGCCAGGTGCTGACGGTGGACATAGGCACGAAGCCCTGCTCATTGAGGCGGCCGCGCATCACATCCAGCATCACCAGCGGCAGCAGCTCTGCCGCGCCGGGCTGGTCTGCCTGCAGCAGATGCGCCGCGATGTAGGGCGAGGGCATGGAATAGAAGTAGTCTTCGCCATAGGGCAGATAGGTGGAGGGCGTGCTGTAATAGTAGCCATCCCAGCACCAGCGGTTGCTGTCGGCCAGCGCGCAGCGCGCCCACAGCGCCTCCGCATCCGCCGCCTGCCAATCTACCAGCGCTGCGCCGCGCAGCAGCCAGAATTCGCAGCGATGCGCCTCGGCCGTGCCGCTGTAGATACGCAGCACATAGCCGCTCTCTTCGCGCAGCAGCTGCAGCGTACCGCACCAGTCCTCGCGCCAGCGCAGGCTGGCATTCTCGCGCGTTTCGTAGGCATAGACCGGGCTGACGATCAGCTGCTGGCGGCTGCCGTCATTGAGCGTCAGATCGAAAAAGAGCGTCGTAAGCGGCAGCTGCTCCGGCAGGCCGTTCACGTTCTGCCACGCCGCACCGTCATAATAGCGCAGACGCAGGCTTTGTGCATCGAGCGGCAGCTCCAGCAGCAAGTCTGCCGCCACCGCGCCGCTGTAGATGCTGCGCTGCTGCAAAAAGAAGCTGCCATCGGCGAAGTCGTAGATACGGCGCTGCAGGCTCTCGCCCTGCTCCGGGCGGGTCAGCTCCCGTACCTCCGCCGCGCCGTAGCCGCTGAGCGTGTAGCTGCTCTGCTGCTGCCAGCCGGCAGAGAGCCAGTACTCCTCGCCCATGCGCGGGCCTTCGCCCAGCTCGGCGCTGCCGCTGCACAGCAAACAAGCCACTGTCAGCAGCAACAGCAGCTTACCCGCCCAAAAGCAGCGATCTTTAGTGATATTTTGGATAATCTTAGCCAGTATCTCCTGCAAAGTCCAAACCTTTCGGGCGCACATACGCCCCTGTTATTCTGCGAATTTATTCTTCGTAGCCGCGCACCAGCAGCTCGGAAGCAACGGCTTCCCGCGAGCGCAGCAGCAGCTTTTTACCGCAGCGGGCTTCCAGCTGATGCAGCTTTTCATTATGCTTGCCGCGCAGCACATCCAGCACCACCTGCTCGGCTTCTACCAGCAAGGTGGCGGCGCTGCAATGCTCCGCTTCTTCCAGCACCTGCTGCTCCAGATATTCTGCCAGCATTTCCGCGCTCAATACGCGGCCCTTGCCGTCGCAGACCGGGCATTCGCGCTCTACTGCGGAAGAGAGGGAATGACCCACCTTTTTGCGCGTCAGCTCTACCAGACCCAGCTGCGTGAGGCCGAGCAGGGTGACGCGGGTGCGGTCCTTCTTCAGTTCTTCTTCCAGCACCGTCAGCAGCTTCTGCTTGCTCTCGTCATCATCCATATCGATAAAGTCGATGATGACGATGCCGCCGATATTACGCAGGCGCAGCTGACGCGCCACTTCCACCGCGGCTTCGATATTGGTCTTCAGCACGGTGCGGTTGAGGTCGGTCTCGCCGACATATTTGCCGGTATTGACGTCCACCGCCATCAGCGCCTCGGTCTGGTCGAAGATGACATAGCCGCCGCTCTTCAGCCACACCTTGCGCGAAAGGGCCTTGTTGATCTGATCGTATACGCCGAAGCTGGCGAAAATATCTTCGCCCTCGCGCACCACGATCTGCACCTTCAGCGAAGGAGCCACGCGCTGGATGATGCCCTGCACGTGCTCATAAGTTTCCTGAGAATCGACCACGATGCGGTTCAGGTCTTCGCCGTTGGCATCGCGGATCACGCGCTCCAGCATATCGATATCGCGATGCACCAGACCGGGCGCGCTGACCTTGACGGCACGCGCCTGAATACGGCGCCACAGCTTCAGCAGGCCGCGCAGATCTTCGGCGATCTCTTCCTCCGTAGCCTGCAGCGCCACAGTACGCACGATGGCGCCCATTTCATCCGGCAGCATACCGCCCACCAGCTCCTTGAGGCGGTTGCGGTCGGCCTCGCTCTCGATGCGGCGGGATACCGCCACATAATCGCCCTGCGGCATCAGCACCAAAAAACGCCCCGGCAGGGTGGGATACATGGTCACGCGCGCGCCCTTGTTGCCCAGCGGCTCCTTAAAGATCTGCACCAGAACTTCCTGATTATGCTTCAGCACCGCTTCGATCTGATGGCGCTCTACCGAGTCCGGATCGTTCATATAACGCGGCGGCAGCGCGTCTTCTACATACAAAAAGCTGTTTTTCTGCAGGCCGATATCGACAAAAGCAGCCTGCATACCGGGCAGAACATTTTCTACGCGGCCCTTATAAATATTGCCGATCAGATGATGTTCCTGCCATTTTTCCAAATAGGTCTCGGCCAGCTGATGGTCTTCCATCACGGCAACGGAGGCCATATCATCATTCATTTGGATGAGCATTTCACGATACATGGCATACTCCTATATGTAAACACAAAACTACAAGTGATGATTTATCTTACGCCAACCTCACCCGAGGCAAATAGCCGTGTAGGCAAGGTAGCAGGCCCGCCGACATAGCGGGACTATTTCAAGGGCCGCTAACGCAGCATACGCGGCTATTTGGCCGGGCCTACCAAGGAAGAGTAATCCCGCCATCATCGGTAGCTACTGCCAGCATGGACCTCTGAACCTTCACCAGCTTACCGCCGCATACAGCTGCCAATTCCTGCGGACGCGGGGCAGATCCCTTGTCGAGGCGGCAGGCAAATACCAGCGCCCCGTCTTCCACCATGAGCTTCAGCAGCGGCGCACGCAGGTCGATGGTCTTGCTTTCTTTAGGCAGTTTGCGGGTATAAGGCCAGCTCTCCGCCGCCATCACTTCCGCCGCCTTTTCCGCCACCTGTGCCATATCGCAGTCGGTGAGCTGCAGGCGATACTCCGCATAGTTGACGGCCGCCATCAGCGCCGCCGCACGCATATCCACCTCGCGCGCTTCGACGATACGCATACCGTCCGGCAGCTGAGCCTGCAGCTTGTCCAGATCGGCCACGGTGATGGGCGCGCCGAACATGATGTCCAGCCATTCGCAATCGCCGTAGATGCCTACCGGATGCGCCGGGCCCCAGGACATCTGGATATGCGGATTGAAGCCCTGCGTGAAGGCCAGCGGCAGCTTGCTGCGGCGCAGCGCCTTTTCCATCGTAGAGAGCAGATCGAGGTGAGAGAGCCACATCAGCGGGCCTTCCACCGCCAGACGCACACGCCAGCGGCAGACGGCCGCGGCAGGCGGGGTCTGCTTCATGCGGGAGGTGATATCCGCCGGCGGCAGCACGCGCGCCGGGTCATCGCTGCAGAGCATATTCTTGACGCCGAGGGCCGGGCAAACGCCGCAGCCGGTGCAGCCGCCCTCGCGGCAATCCACGGTCAAAGCCTCGGCAGCAGCCTTTTCGTATTCGCGCCACAGCCAACGCTCACTTACGCCGCAGTCGATATGCGTCCACGGCAGCGCATCTTCCTTATCGAAGACCTACTCGGCAAACTGGGCGATGGTGTAGCCATGCTCGGCAAAGGCCTGCTCCCACTTTTTGGGGTCGAAGTATTCGTCCCAGCCGTCGAAGCGGCAGCCCAGCTGATAGGCAGTCTTCAGCACCGGGGCCAGACGGCGGTCGCCGCGGGCCAGCGCCGCTTCCAGCTGGCTGATCGGCACATCGTGGAAGCTGACGGATACCGGGCGCAGCGGCTTCACACATTCGATGAGGTAGCGCTGCTTCTCTTTCAGCTGTTCCGGCGTATTCTGACCGAACCACTGGAACGGCGTATTGCACTTGGGTACGAAAGAAGATACGCCGAGATTGATGCGGATCTGCTTCTTCACATCGGCAGGCTTGTTGCGGCGGGCGATAGCCAGCACCTTTTTGCACAGCTCGCCGATGGCGGCGATATCTTCCATAGTTTCATAGGGCAGACCAATCATGAAGTAGAGCTTGATCGTGGTATAGCCCTGCGAGAAGGCCGCACCGACGGCTGCGAAGAGGTCTTCTTCCTGCACGCCCTTATTGATCACATCGCGCATACGCTGGCTGCCCGCTTCCGGGGCGAAGGTGAGGCCGCTTTTGCGTACCTGGCAGACCTGAGAGGCCAGATCGACGGAAAAAGCATCGACGCGCAGCGAGGGCAGAGCCACGCCCACGCCGCGATCGCGGAATTCGCTGTTCATCCCCACCATCATCGGCACTACCTGGCTGTAGTCGGCGGTGGAGAGGGAGATGAGGCCGATCTCTTCGTAGCCGGTGGCGTCCACCAGCTTACGCGCCTGCTCCATCAGCTTCTGCGGCGATTTTTCGCGCACCGGGCGGTAGATTATACCGGCCTGGCAGAAGCGGCAGCCGCGTTCGCAGCCGCGCATCACTTCCAGCATCACGCGGTCGTGTACGGTCTGAGTGTAGGGCAGTATCTGCTTATCGGGGAAAACGTCATCGTCCATATCCGGCAGGCAGCGCTTGACGATGCGCTGCGGCACGCCGTCCGCGGCTTCCATACCGCTATACTTGCCGTTTTCGTCATACTGCGGGGTGTAGAATTCCGGCACATAGAGGCCGGGGATATCGGCTGCGGCGCGCAGGATCTCGCGGCGGGATGCCCCCGCATCGCGCATTTTTACCACCAGACGCAGCAGCTCGGTGTCGATGAATTCGCCGTCGCCGATGATGAAGATGTCGATGGCATCGGCCAGCGGCTCGGGGTTGTAGGCGCAGCTGCCGCCGGCCACGATCAGCGGCAGGCCGGTGCGTTCGCGGCGGTCGAGCGGGATGCCGGCCAGCTCCAGCATATAGAGGATATTGGTATAGCTCATCTCATACTGCAGGGTAAAGCCGATCATATCGAAGTCCTTAAGCGGACGGCGACTTTCCCAGCTGAAGAGCGGCATACCCTTTTCCTTCATCAGCGCCGCCATATCATCGAGCGGAGTGAAGGTGCGTTCGCACAGCAGCTCCGGCTCGCGGTTGATGGCTTCGTAGATGATACGCATACCGAGATTGGACATACCGATCTCATAGGTATCGGGGAAGGCGAAAACCATGCGGCCCTGCACCGCCTCCCAATCCTTTTTCACCGCGCCCACCTCGTTGCCGATGTACTGCCCGGGGCGCTCCACCCGTGCCAGCAGCTCATTGTCCAAAATTGCGGAAATATCTATGTTGTTTCACCCTTTCCGGTAAAATTATAGGCATAAAAACAGCTATTATGTAAATTCGCCCATAATTCCGTTATCCCTGTTCAACTTGGGTAAAGAGCAGACAATTTTCCGCCATCGCACGCCCGCTTATTCGCCGAAGAGCACCTCTATCGGGTCCAGCTCTTCCGTGCCGCTGTAGATGGAAAAGAGGATGCTGCCGCTTTCGCTGCTGCCGATCACCGCCCCACCGGCCACGCTGCCGCCCGCCGCCACCTCCGCTGCCGAAAGCCCGCCGTAGCAGCTGCGGTAGCCGCCCTCGTGGCTGATGCTGATACGCAGCAGCCCCTCGCCGTCTGCGGTGATGCTCTCTACCGTGCCGGGCGCCGCCGCCCGCACCGTCTGCCCCAGCGTGCCCTGTATCAGCACGCCCTTACCGGCGCTGATGCCGGCGGTGCTGACGTCGCGCACCACCACGCCGGAGGCCGGCGCAGAAAAGAGCGGCATCTCCCCTGCCCCGCTCGCCTGCTGCTGCGCCGCATCATTCGCCGCCTTATCGGCTACGTCGGGCGTACCGCTGACGGGCAGACCGGGCTGCTGCTCGACGGGCGCACCTACGGCGATCCAGCTGTCTTCCACCGCCATCACCGAGGTCATCACATAGCGGGCCGATGCGCCGATGAAGTTTTCCGCGCCGATGAAGCCGGTCACGCCAAAGAAAAAGGCCAGCGCCAGCACCGACTGCCCCAGCAAATATCTGATCGCCCGACGGCCGCTGCCGCCGCGCCGCCGCGGTTCATAGTTAAGTCCCTGCCAGTTATAATCGTTTAAGCTGCTCATATAGCCACCCCGCAAATGCTTGTTTGCCTTAAATATATTAGCGCGGACGGCCAAGTATGCAGCAAAAAAACAAGCCCCGGAAGTTCCGGGGCTTGCGATAGGATTTACTGAAATTGCTTAGAAGGAAGCGGAAGCACTTTCGCTCCAGTTGCTGGTTTTACCCTTTTCCTGGTCATAGGCGTAAACGCGGTAGGTGTAGGTCTTACCGGCTTTCACCTCGGTATCGATGTAGATGAATTCTTCATAGCCTACGGTATACTTCACTTCGTTGCCATCCTCATCGGTACGGGAAATGACGTAGATGATATCGCTGGAATCATTATCGTCCGCCATCCAGGAGAGCAGCGTGCCGTCCGGGATCACCAGCGCCGCCACGCCATAGGGCGTATTGGGCGCATCGGGGTCGACGGTGGGAGTGCTGCTGCTGGCGGCATCATCATCGTCGTCATCATCGCGGGAGCTGCTTCTTTCCAGCTTATGGCTGCTGATATCGCAGTAATCATCGGGCTGAGTGCCCAGCTTGAAGTACTTCAGTTCCACATATTTTTCCGGGCAGCCGCCGTCATAGCCGCCGCCGGAAAGATTGGCCAGATACTCATCATCGCCGTGCAGCGAATGGTCGCAGACATAGACGCCCACCATGGTCTCACCGGTGCTGCGGTCCACATAGCTGCTGACGATAGCGCCGCTGCCCAGCGAATCATACTCGCTGCCATAGCCGCCCTGACCGCCGATGGCATGGCCGCCGTGGGTGGTGCAGGGTGCGGAATCGATGTAGAGGTTGTAGTCCTGAGTTTCCGGCGAGAGCTCTACGCCGGTGGTATTGATCATGCGGTAGGCATAGCTGGTGCTGCGGCACTTGGAGCTGGCGATCATGCCGGTCTCCGAGCAGACCTTGACGCTCTGCCAGATATAGGAATATTCGGTGGGCTCATAGCCCTTGCGGTACAGCTCATAGGCCTGATATTCCGCCGGAGTGGTGGAGCTGGCCAGCAGGCCGCTCTTGGTATCGACGAGTACGCTGACCACATCATCCGGCTTGGTGAAGCTCTTGCCGGAAAGGCCCTCATGGGCGATGTAGTTCATCATTACTTCTTTCCAGATTTTGGCGGGATAAGTACCGCCGCCGCCATTGGCCTTATCCAGATACTGCGGATTGCCCGCCTCATCGGCCACCTTGTCGTAGCCGATCCAGACGACGCCCACCAGCTCGGTGGTATAGCCGACGAACCAGGCGTCATTGTAGCCGCTGATATATTCGGGCACTACCGGCTCTTCGAAGAGAGTGGGGTCTTCCACATAAGCGTCGTAGTCTTCCTTATTGGTCATAAAGACCGGGTGGGAGAGCTGGGTAGTACCGGTTTTGCTGGCTACCTGCCAGCCGCTGATGGCCGCCTTGGTGCCCGTACCAGAGCGGGTGGTGGTGGTCATCATATCAGTGACGATATAAGCGGTAGCCGGAGATACTACCTGTTCCGGCTCGGGCTTATGCTGATAAACGAGGTTGCCGTCCGCATCGACGATCTTTTCGATGCAGTACAGCTCATTGTAGATACCGCCGTTGGCATAGGCATTGTAGGCGCCGGCCATATCCAGCGGCGATACGCCGTAGGTGAGACCGCCCAGCGCCAGAGAGATGACATTATCGCTGGCGACCAGCGGCAGGCCTACCTTGACGCCGTAGCTCCAGCCGACATCGGTGCCGATGGTCAGCAGCATCTTGACTGCCGGCAGGTTTACGGAGCTGGCCAGCGCACGGCGCATCGAGGTCCAGCCGCGCCAGTTGTTATCGAAGTTGCCGGGGGTGTATTCGGTGCCGTCATCCATGATCCAGGTAACAGGGCTGTCATTGATGGCAGTACCGCTGCCGTAGCCCAGCTCCACAGCCGGGCCGTAGACGACGATCGGCTTGATGGTAGAGCCGGAGGAACGCTTGAGGTCGGTAGCGCGGTTGTAGCCGCGGCGGGTGGTGTATTCACGGCCGCCCACCAGACCGCGCACAGCGCCGGTGCTCTGGTCGGTCATCGCCATACCGCCGTCGATCTGATAGCCGGTGGTGGACTTAGCCCAGTTTTCGCTGTTGGCGAAGGCTTCATCCATCATATCCTGCAGGTCGGTATCCATGGTGGTGTAGACATGCAGACCCGCGGAATAGAGGTAATTGGCAGATTCGCCCTGTTCTACCAGCAGAGCTGCGGCCTGCGCGGTGGCATAGTCGATGAACCAGCCGTACTGCATATCCGCACCGCTGTTGGCGGCATTGGGAGTTTCCAGCAGACCCAGCGGCTCAGCCTTGGCTGCCTCGATGATGGCCTTGGTATAGGTCTTAGGATCGTATTTGTGCAGGTTGTTCAGTACGGTATTGCGTACATTCAGCGCCTTTTCCGGG
>JAFXLH010000129.1 GCA_017531315.1 Bacillota bacterium | reverse complement strand
GCTCCGCCGCCGCAAGGTCGTGGCTCACCATCAGCACGGTGATGCCCTCTTCGCGGTTCAGCCGCGCGATCAGCTGATACAGCTCCTGCGTGGCCAGCGGATCGAGCGCCGAGGCCGGCTCATCCAGCAGCAGCATCTTGCGCCCGGCACAGAGAGCGCGCGCCAGCAAAATGCGCTGGCGCTGACCGCCGGAAAGATCCTGAAAGCTGCGGTCGGCCAAGTCTGCCACATCCAGCAGCGCCAGCTTCTCTTTGGCTTTGGCGCGGTCGGCAGCGCTGAAAAAGGGCTTGAAGCCGTGGCTGTTCAGCAGGCCGGAAAGCACCACTTCCATCACGCTGGCGGGGAAGTCCTTCTGCGCCACCGTCTGCTGCGGCAGATAGCCGATATGATCGGCCTGCAGCCCATCGCCAAAAACGATACTGCCCCTAAGCGGCGCTTTCAGATGCAGCAGCCCCTTGATCAGCGTGCTTTTGCCGCTGCCGTTGCCGCCAACGATGAACCAGTATTCGCCGCTGCCGATGCCGAAGTTCACATCCTCCAGCACGGTGCGGCCATCATATGCAAATGCCAGATCGCGGCAAGTGATAAGCATTAGTACAAAGCCTCCGTCAAAACATCGTAGTTCTGCCACATGATGCTGAGATAAGTAGCACCGGCAGCCGCCTCGTCGCGGGTGAGATTGTGGCAGGAATGCAGCACCGCCATGCCGCAGCCGGTCTCTTCGCAGATGACGCGGGCGATATTGCCATTGCTGTATTCGCCATACAGCACCAGCGGCACGGCCTCTGCCGCCACCTCGTCCAGCAGCTCCGCCACCACCGCCGCGCTCGGCTCGGTCTTATCGTTGCAGCCGGGGAAGGCGGCATGGGCGTGCAGGCCATAGTGCGTGGTGAAGTAGCGGAAGGGGAAGCGATCGGCAAAGATCAGCTCCTCGCGCGGTGCATCCTCGATAAGCTGGGTAAAGGCGGCATCCAGCTCGTCCAGCTGCTCGGTATAGGCAGCGGCGCGGGCGGCATAATCCGCCGCGTGCAGCTCATCCAGCTCCGAAAGCGCCGCAGCCAGCTCCGCCACGATCAGCCGCGCATTTTTGGGGCTGGTCCAGATATGCTCGTCCCACTCCACCGCCTCGTGGCCGTGGTCGTGGTCATGGTGGTGGTCGTGGCCGTCATGCTCGCTGTGATCTTCGGCCAGCAGCTCCACGCTGTGCCACAGCTCCAGCGTCTGCGGCTGCGTATCCAGCGCCGCCAGCAGCTGCATCGCCCAGGCATCGGATGGCCCGCCGGTCAGCACGAACAGGTCTGCCGCCGCCAGCGCCAGCACATCCTGCGGCGTCGGCTCGAAGCTGTGGCTGTCCGCCCCGGGGGTGATCAGCAGATGCACCTCTATATACTCGCCGCCGATCGCGGTGAGAAAATCATAATAGGGAAAAATCGTCGTGACCACCTGCAGCCGCCCCGCATCCGCCTGCGGCACATCCGCAGAACAAGCCGAAAGCAGCAGCATCAGCAAAAGCAGTATGATCAAAACGCTATTTTTGCGTAGCTTCATCATCTATCCTCATCTACTGCGGTGTTTAAAACCGCTAATTTGAGATTTATTCTCAAATATAATACACGTATTATATACTCTTGTCAAGCAAAATACGCCGCCAAAGCCCAGCATACTTGACAAAAAGCCTCATTGCATAGTACGATTAGCTTAACTTGATGAAGGGGTGGGAAGATGCACATTACTTCTTGCAAATAATTTTTCCGGCAGCCGTATTGCAAAAGCGCAATCGGTATGCCCATTTGCAGGAAGGTGCATATCCCGTAGCAGGCCGCGAGCGGCAGGATAACTTTCCTGCGGCTCATTTTTTATTGCAAGGAGGTCTACCCCAATGCCCCAAATCAAAGCAGAAAAACTCACCTTCGCCTACCCCGGCAGCTACGATAATATCTTCGAAAACCTGAACCTGCAGCTGGATAGCAGCTGGAAGCTGGGCCTGATCGGCCGCAATGGCCGCGGCAAGACCACGCTGCTGCGCCTGCTGCAGGGCGGTATGGAATACAGCGGCACGCTCTCCTGCCCGCTGCCCACCGCCTACTTCCCCTACCCCGTAAACGCACCGCAGCGCCCCACCGCCGCCGTGCTGGCAGGGCTCTGCCCCGACGCCGAGCCGTGGCAGATCGAGTGCGAGCTGGCCGAGCTGGCGCTGCCCGCCGCGGTGCTGGCGCGCCCCTTTGCCACCCTTTCGCAGGGCGAGCAGACCAAGGCGCTGCTGGCGGCGCTCTTTTTGCAGGAGGGGCGCTTCCTGCTCATCGACGAGCCCACCAATCATCTGGATGCCGCCGCCCGCGCACAGGTAGCCGCATACCTGAAGCGTAAGCAGGGCTTCATCCTCGTCTCGCACGACCGCCGCTTCCTCGACGGCTGCGTGGATCATATCCTCGCCCTCAACCGCAGCGATGTGCAGGTGCAGCAGGGCAACTTTTCCAGCTGGTATACCAATTTCAGCCGGCAGCAGGCCTTCGAGACGGCGCAGCGGGAAAAGCTGGAAAAGCAGGTGAAGCAGCTGCAGCAGGCCGCCGCCCGCACCGAGGGCTGGTCGCGCCGGGTGGAAAAGGGCAAGAACAGCGCCTATGACAACGGCTATGTGGGGCACAAGGCGGCCAAAATGATGCAGCGCAGCAAGAATATCGAGCATCGCCGCGAGCAGGCGCTGGAAGAAAAAGCGCAGCTGCTGCAAAATACCGAGCACGTGCGCCCGCTAAAGCTGATACCCGCCGCCCACCACGCGCAAAGAATAGCCGAATTCCGCGAGGTGAGCATATGCTACGACGGCCGCCGCATCAACCGCCCGCTCAGCTTCACCCTGGAGCGGGGTCAGCGCCTGCAGCTAGGCGGGCGCAACGGCAGCGGCAAGAGCAG
>JAFXLH010000016.1 GCA_017531315.1 Bacillota bacterium | reverse complement strand
GCCATCAATCTGGCAGAAGCTGTGGAGGCTGTACAATGATCACCAAACGCATCATCCCTTGCCTGGATGTAAAAGACGGCAGGGTAGTAAAGGGCGTGAATTTCAAAGGGCTGGCCGATGTTTCTTCGCCGGTGGAGCTGGGCAAGTACTACAGCGATAACGGTGCGGATGAGCTGGTCTTTTACGATATCACCGCATCGGCGGAAGGCCGCGCCCTGTTTACGGATATCTTAAAAGAGGTCGCATCCACCATTTTCATCCCGCTCACTGTAGGCGGCGGCATCAACAGCATCGAAGATTTCGACCGCGTCCTGAAATGCGGCGCGGATAAAGTGAGCGTCAACAGCGGTGCAATCCGCAATCCGGAGCTGATCCGGGAAGCGGCGCGCAAGTACGGTGACCAGTGCGTGGTGCTCTCGGTGGACATCAAGCGTGTGGACGGCGAGTTCCGCGTCTTTGCCAAGGGGGGGCGCGAGGATACCGGCATGGAGGCCATCGGCTGGATCCGCCGCTGTGTGGAAATGGGCGCGGGCGAAGTGGTGGTAAACTCCATCGACACCGACGGCGTCAAGCAGGGCTTCGATCTGGAGATGCTGCAGGCCGTCTGTGCGGCGGTAAATGTACCCGTTATCGCTTCCGGCGGCGCCGGCTGCAAAGAAGATTTTATCAGGCTGTTCAATACTATCCCGCAGGTAGATGCCGGCCTTGCCGCCTCTATCTTCCACTTTGGCGAAGTGGAGATCGCGGATCTGAAGCAGACCCTGAAAGAGAATAATATCAATGTGAGGTTGTAGAGATGATCGATATCGAACAACTGAAATTTGACGAGCGCGGTCTCATCCCCGCCGTAATTACCGAAGAAGGCAGCGGCCGCCTGCTGACGCTGGCCTATATGAGCAAAGAGAGCCTGCAGATCTCGATGGAAAAGGGGCTGACCTGCTTCTTTTCCCGCAGCCGCAACGAACTGTGGCTGAAGGGTGAGACCAGCGGCAATTATCAGCACATCGTCTCCATCACCGCCGATTGCGATATGGATGCGCTGCAGGTAGTGGTACGCAAGGACGGCCCGGCCTGCCATACCGGCGCAGAGAGTTGCTTCCACAATCCCGTATTCGGCACGGAAGCCTTCACGCTGGAAGGTCTGTATGCGCTGCTGGAAGGCCGCAAGGCGGAACTGCCGGAAGGCTCCTATACCACCTACCTGTTCCAGAAAGGTCTGGATAAGATCCTCAAGAAGGTGGGCGAAGAAAGCACGGAAGTGATCATCGCTGCCCATGCCAAGGACGAAAAAGAAACTGTCTACGAAATGGCAGATCTTATCTATCACATGATGGTGCTGATGGTAGAAATGGGCATCCCGCTTGCCGCTCTGCGCGACGAGCTGGCTTCCCGCCATGTTATCGACCACAAAGTAAAACAGGAGAAGATGACCGGCAATGCCTAAGACGGATTTCCATATGCACACCACTTTTGTGGATGGTCAAAACAGCGTGGAAGAGATGGCCGCCGCAGCCTATGCCGCCGGCTTTACCGCCATTGGCTTTTCCGAGCACGCTCACACGCCGCATAACGATTCCTGCTGCCTCGGCCCGCACGATACGGCCGCTTACCTGAGCACCGTGCGCGAGGTGGCGGCGGAATACGCAGGCCGTATGCGCATCTATGCCGGGCTGGAGCTGGATTATTTCGCGCCGCAGGTAGCGGGGCTGGATTACAGCATTGGTTCGGTGCATGATGTGCAAAAGGACGGCTGCTATTTCAGCGTAGACCATACGGTAGATATCCTCAAAAACGCCGCAGCCCGCCATTATGACGGCGATATGCTGGCGGTGGCGGAAGATTTCTATGCGCAGGCCGCGCAGGTAATAGCCAAAACGCAGGCGGATATCATCGGCCACTTCGATCTGGTGAGCAAATTCAACGAAAAGCATCAGCTGTTCGATGCTGAAGATGCGCGCTATCGCCGTGCCTGGCAGAACGCCGCCAAAGAGCTGATCGGCTATGGCAAGCCGTTCGAGATCAATACCGGCGCTATGTCCCGCGGCTACCGCACTATGCCGTATCCCTCGGTGGAGATAATGGAATTCATCCGCGATAACGGCGGCTTTTTCGTCATCAATTCCGATGCACATTATTGCGCCTCCATCGGCCATGCCTTCGATCTGGCCCATCAGCTGGTACGCGAACTGCGCCTGCCGCTGGTCAATATGGAAGAAGTGCTTCAAAACAAAAAGCAGGGCTGAGCGACCCTGCTTTTTCGCGTTATATAAAAGGAGTAAAATATGGAAAATTTAACAGCAAACCACTACGGCATCACCGCGCAGCAGCTGCAGCAAGCCGCTGCGGAAGGCCTGGTCGCCGCACGCATCCTGCTGCAGGAAAAGGGCGCTTACCGCGTAGCGCTGGCTGCTGACGACGGGGTGGCGGAGAAGGCTGCGGAGATATCCGGCAAGTTTCGCTATCAGGCGCTCACGGCGGCCGATTTCCCGGCGGTGGGCGATTATGTACTGGTCGATGCCAATCCGCACGGCGATGCGGCCATTATCCACCGTCTGCTGCCGCGTCGGAGCTGCTTCATCCGCAAGGCCGCCGGCGACGCCCGCAAAGAGCAGGTGGTGGCGGCCAATGTAGATACGCTGTTACTCTGCATGTCGCTGAACAATGACTTCAGTCTGCGCCGGCTCGAGCGCTATCTGGCCATCGGCTGGGAAAGCGGTGCGCTGCCGGTGATCGTGCTGACCAAGAGCGATCTTTGCCGCGATCTGGCGGATAAGCTGATGGCGGTGGAAGATATCGCTGTGGGCGTAGATATACTGCTGACCAGCGCGCTGGAGACGGACGGCTGGAAAGCGCTGCTGCCGTACCTGCGTGAGGGGCGTACAGCCGCCTTTATCGGCTCTTCCGGCGTGGGCAAATCCACGCTGATCAACTGCCTGCTGGGCGGCGAGCTGCTGGCCACCGGCGGGCTGCGTAATGATGACAAGGGCCGGCATACCACCACGCATCGCCAGCTGATGCTGCTGCCGGGCGGCGGCATGGTCATCGATACCCCCGGCATGCGCGAGCTGGGCATGTGGGATGCGGCCGAGGGCATCGACCGTACTTTTGCCGATGTGGAGGCCCTGACGCAGAACTGCCGCTTTGCCGATTGCAGTCACAGCGGCGAGCCGGGCTGCGCGGTGCAGGCTGCGCTGGATGCTGGGGAACTGGCAGAAGAGCGCTGGCTGTCCTATCAGAAGCTGAAGGCGGAAAATGCCTATGCGGAAGACAGCGAGAGCTATCTTATCGCCAAAGAGCGCAAGTTCAAAGACATCGCCAAACAGGTAAAACAGCTGAAAAAACGCTGAAATAAATATTTTGCAAAACTTTTTGCAAAAAAGTATAAAATATGGCACAATATGTGGGAACATTATTGCCGTGCCTTGCGTCAAATGCTTCAGTGTGCCAAAATGGCACGGAAAACTTAAAAAACAAAACAAAAATGAAAGGAACCTATAATCATGAAAAAAATCGTTGTTGTACTGCTTGCTCTGATGCTGATGTTCACCATGGCCGCCTGCGGCGAAAAAGAGACCACCGCCCTCGGTGACACCATGACCCTCGAACAGATCATGCCGGAAATCCTTAAAGGCGTAGAACTGCCCATGGTAATGGATATGCCGCTGGATGCCGAAAACTTTGAATTCTTTGCCTTCACTCCCTATGCCGAAGGTCTGACCGGTCTTGCTTCCGAAGCCGCCATCAGCTCCATCGCTCACTCCGTAGTACTGGTTCGCGCCGCTGATGCCGAAACCGCTGCCAAGGTTGCTGCCGATATGGATGCCAACAAAGACCCGCGCAAATGGTGCTGCGTAGAAGCCGAAAAGGCCGAAGTTATTGTTAACGGCAGCACTATCCTGCTGGTAATGTCTTCCACCGATGCTGCTACCGCCATCGCCAACAACTTCAACGCTCTCTGGAAATAATCTGCGTTAACAACTACTAAGTATCAAGGAGGGGACACATGCTTTTTTCCAGCATCTCGTTCCTCTATTTCTACCTGGCGCTGATACTGCTGGTATATTATATCGTGCCCAAAAGCTGCAAAAACCCTGTTTTGCTGCTGGCGAGCCTGTTCTTTTATGCCTACGGTGAGCCTGTATATGTATCGCTGCTGATAATCTCGTCGCTTTCCGACTGGTTGCACAGCCTTTATATCGAAGCTCATCGCGGCAGCCGCGGCGCCAAGAGAGCCTTGATATCTTCTATCGTCATCAACCTCGGTATGCTGGGCTTCTTCAAGTATATCGATTTCTTCATCGGCAGCATCAATGCAGTGCTGGGTACTCATATCCCGCTGACCGGCGTGCCGCTGCCCATTGGTATCAGCTTCTTCACCTTCCAGACCATGAGCTATACCATCGACGTATACCGCGGCCGCGTCAAGGCCAACCGCAACCTCATCACCTTTGCCACCTTCGTCTGCCTCTTCCCGCAGCTGATCGCCGGCCCGATCGTCCGCTATGCGGATATCGACGCCGAGCTGGCAGAGCGCAGCACTACCATTGATGATGTGGCCATCGGCATCCGCCGCTTCTGCGTGGGCCTGGGCAAGAAGGTGCTTATCGCCAACTCGATGGGCGAGCTGAGCACCGCCTTTACTGCCTCGGCCGATCAGAGCGTGCTGTTCGTCTGGCTGTACGGCATCTCTTTTGCGCTGCAGATCTATTTCGACTTTTCCGGTTACAGTGATATGGCTATCGGCCTGGGCCGTATGTTCGGCTTCCACTTCCCGGAAAACTTCGATCATCCCTTCATGTCCCAGTCGATCACCGAATTCTGGCGTCGCTGGCATATGACGCTGGGCGGCTGGTTCCGCGATTATGTCTATTTCCCCCTGGGCGGCAGCCGCGTCAGCCGCGCCAAGTGGATACGCAATCTGTGCATCGTCTGGGCGCTGACCGGCCTGTGGCACGGCGCTGCCTGGAACTTTGTCCTGTGGGGTGTCTACTTCGGCTTCTTCCTCTGCATCGAGAAACTGTATATCATGAACTGGCTGAAAAAGGTGCCGCGCATTGTGCGCCACATCTATCTGCTGCCGGTGCTGCTGGTCAGCTTCGTCATCTTCAACGGCACTTCGCTGGCTAATATCGGCGCTACGCTGAAGATGATGTTCAGCCTCGGTGGTGTGCCGCTGGTCAGCACCGAAGCGCTGTACTACCTGAAGAGCTATGCCGTGCTGCTGCTTATCGCCGCCGTCGGCGCCACTACGCTGCCGCGCAGGATCGGCGCCCGCATCAGCGCCAGCCGTGCCGCCGTGGTGCTGGAGCCGCTGTTCGTGCTGGCTATTATGATCGTCTGCACTGCCTATCTGGTG
>JAFXLH010000128.1 GCA_017531315.1 Bacillota bacterium | reverse complement strand
TCCTCCCTGACTTCATTGATGATATAATGCACGGCGACGGTGCCGTAATTGGCGGTTTTGCGGATGCTGAGGCCCGGCGGCAGGGCGATATCGCTGTCTTTGCGCGTAGTTTCGGCCACTATCTGCCCGCCTGCAGCCAGGATGCCCACTTCTGCTATCTGCCGCAGCACTTCCGGCAGCAGGCCGCTGTTGTAGGGCGGGTCGAGGAAGATCAGATCGAACTGCTGCCCCCGTGCCGCCTGCTCGGCGATGACGCGGCGGCAATCCGCGCAAACCACCGTGCCGCCCTCGAGCGCACAGCCCTTCAGGTTCTGCCGCACCAGATCCGCCGTCTTGCGGTCGCTCTCTACAAAGAGACAGCTCTTGGCGCCACGGGAGAGCGCTTCCAGCCCCATAGCGCCGCTGCCGGCGAAGGCATCCAGCGCCGCTGCATCATAGAGATAGGGCGAAAGCGAGCTGAAGATGGCTTCGCGCACGCGGTCCAGCGTGGGGCGTGTTTCTTCCCCGGGCGGCGAGGTGAGCCTGCGCCCGCGGGCTGAGCCTGCGATGATACGCATCAGCTCTTTTTGCGCAGCAGGTCGTTTTCCTTGGCGGCTTCGGCGCTCAGGCGATTGCTGCACATTTCGCAAACGTAAACAGCGCCGGGATTGGCCTGTACTTTGCGAAAGTCCTTATGTAATTTGTTCAGCGTATTGTTTTTGCCGCAGATGGTGCAGACAGCTTCCACAGTTTTCATAAAAAATCGCTCCGTTTCTGGTATTAATATAAAACACAGCTAATAGGCAAATATTCTCCGCCGCGGCTCTATTCCCTGCTACACGGCACAAAATATACGCATAAGCTTAGGCCACCGGCACATAATAAGCCAAAAGGAGGCTTGGGTTATGAAATACTTTGGCAATGATCCGCTGCCGGCCGCCTGTGCACCTTATCTCGATATGGCAGCAGAAGCGAGCGCCGCCCTGCGCGGTGCGGAAAACAAAGAGATACCCGGCGTCAGCGAAGAGCTGCTGCAGGAAGACCGCGTGCCGGTGCATGTGATACGCATACTGGATGAAGAGGGCGAGCGGCTGATGGGGCGGCGCAGCGGCAGCTATATCACCATAGACCTGCCGCCGCTGCATCAGCGCGCCGGCGATGTGAAGCGCCTTTCCGGCGTGGTGGCGCGGCATCTGCAGCCGCTATTGCCGGATGGGCCGCTGCTGCTGGTGGGGCTGGGCAACAGTCAGGCCACGCCGGATGCCTTAGGGCCGCAGGTAGCCGCCCTCACCTGCGCCACCCGCCACCTGATGCCGCAGTTTGCCGCCGATGGCATCACGGCGCTGCGCTCGCTGGCGGTGCTGACGCCGGGCGTGATGGGCAATACCGGCATCTCCACGCCGGAGCTGGTGGCAGCGGCGGTGCGGGAGCTGCAGCCGGCGGGGGTGATAGTGGTGGATGCGTTGGCGGCCGGGGCGCTGGAGCGGGTAGGCAGCAGCATCCAGCTGGCAGATACCGGCCTCAGGCCCGGCGCAGGCGTGGGCAGCCGCCTGCCGGAGCTATCGCGCGAGACGCTGGGCATACCGGTGATCGCCATCGGCGTGCCCACGGTCATCGATACGCTGGCGATACTGCGCGAGACGCTCTCGGCCTATCACGAGCTGCAGCAGACCGGGCCGCCGGTGGTGGATGAGCCGACCTTGCGTGGCCTCAGCGAGCGGCTGCTGGGCGAAGCGGCCGGGCGGCTGCTGATGACGCCCAAGGACGTGGACAAGCTGATAGCCGACTGCGCGCATATCGTAGCCGCCGGCATCGCCCGCGCCGTCCACCCCGGCGTGAACAAACGCAACTTCTACGCCTATCTGCAATAGCGAAGGCGCTGCACCTGCCGTATGGGGCGGGGGCTTGCTCCCGCCCCCTGCCCCGCCCACCTCGGACGGGGCTATTAGTCCGGCCCCGCCCACCTCGGACAGCCCGCCGCCCCTCCGCAAAACCAGCCCCTCTCGACAAGGCGCAAGCCGCGCAGCTGTACCGGGTCGTACCGCAAGCGGCGGCAACACAGTCGAAGGGCTGGTCATCCCCGCCGACCTCGGACGAGGCAAATAGCCCCGTAGGCAAGGCACGCGGCCCGCAGGCAGTACCGGGCAGTACGGCAAGGGCCCGTAACGCAGCATACGGGGCTATTCGTCCGCCCCCGCCGACCTCGGACGAGGCAAATAACCGTTTTGGCAAGGCCGCAGGGGCGCAGACATACCGGGTTGTATTTCAAGCCCCAGATAATTGCCGCAAGGCAATTTCGTCAGTTCTAACCTTGCGGCAACGCCGTTTAATTACAAAGAACTGACTGAACACAGCCAAAACGGCTATTTGTCCGTCCCCTGCTTAGTAGGGCACTGCAAAGAAAGACCACACCCCAAAAACCGGGGTGTGGCCGTTTCTTTGCAGTTGTTAATACTGCTGCTTTTTAATGGTATTGCTGGCATTGCCAACATTGGCGGTCTGACCGTTGGCCAGGGCCTGTTCGGCAAAAGCTACCATTTTACGGGTCATATTACCGCCAACGTAACCGTTTTCGCGGGAAGAGAGCTGACCCTTATCGATCTGATCGTAGTTGCTGATCCCGAGCTCGGTGGCAACTTCCATCTTGAAGTTGTTCAGAGCGCTGGAAGCGGACGGAACGGTAGGAGTGTTCTTGGTTCTGCTCACGTTTTTCACCTCCTTTTACTGTGCTGAAGCTATTATTTGCAGGATGCGCGCCGCTATGCACAGCAAAATCTTCCACCTTTTCCGCCGCCGCCTAATAAAAAAGACCCGGATCGACCGGGTCTTAAAGCTACATATTTAATTAAAAGAGGTATTCGCAATAAGCTTTCAATTTTTCGAAGCTTTCTTCGCTAAGATCATGCTCGATCTTGCAGGCGTCTTCGTAGGCTACCGTCTCGCTGACACCGATATGCAGCAGGAAGAACGAGATGACCTTGTGCCGCTCGTAGGTGCTGACGGCCACTTCCCGCCCTTCTTCGGTGAGCGTGATCTGATAGTCGTCATCCACCAGCACCAGCCCTTTTTCGCGCATTTGCTTCAATGCTACCGATACGGTGGGGCGGGAAAAGCCCATATGGGCGCAGATATCCGCCGCACGCACGCTGCCGCGCTGACGACTCAGCATCAGTATCGCTTCCAGATAATTCTCAGTAGCTTCGGTATATACTTCACGCTTGGCCATAAAACTACCTCCGCTGCGTTTCCCTCAGTTTAGCACATTTATTGATATCTATCAAGCTTCATCTTTTGGCGTCGCGCTTCACCTGCAGCATAAACTTGGGCAAAACGCTGATCCGCTTCAAGCGCTTCGGCTCCAGCAGGGTGCGCCACAGCCATTCCAAGTGCAGATTCTGCCACAGCCTGGGGGCGCGCTTCACCCGACCCGCCACCACATCCAGGCTGCCGCCCACGCCCACCGCCACTTTCGCATTAAGCGCTTCGGCGTACGTATACAGCCACTTTTCCTGAAAGGGCATGCCCAGAGCCGCGAAGAGCAAGTCCGGCTGCGCGGCATTGACGGTCTCGATAAGCGCCTGCTCCGCGCCGCGGAAATAGCCGTGATGCGTGCCGACGATGTTGATGCCGGGGTAGAGCTGCCGCAGCTGCTCCGCCGCCTCTGCCGCCACGCCGTCCACCGAGCCGAGCAGGTAGATGCGCCAGCCCTCCGCCGCGCCGCGCTGACACAGAGCGTGCAGCAGGTCGATGCCGGTGACGCGCTCGG
>JAFXLH010000127.1 GCA_017531315.1 Bacillota bacterium | reverse complement strand
CCTGCCATCTGGAAGAAAAGTATTATCTGTACCTGACCGAAGAGTATAACAGCATCTGCGAATTGCGCAGATAAAAAGAGCCCCCGCATTGCGGGGGCTTTTTGCTGCCTCAGGTGTAGTTGTTGATCCAGGTGGTGATGCCGGGGAAGAGCTGCGTTACCGCATCGGGCAGCGTAGCTTCTTCGCTCCCCTGCTCTGCCGACCAAATCAGGCGGCTCAGCTGCTGCGTGGTCAGCGCATATTCCGCGCCATTGCCGCCAATGACTGCGCGGCCATCTGCAATCTGCAGCGGCAGGCGCTCGCCATCCACCAGCAGCGTCACTTCCGCACGCAGCTGCGGCGGGTAGCTGATGGCGGTGAGCAGCTGCGGCAGGTCGCAGGCGGCGGCCATCAGCGTATTGCCGTCATCGTCGATGAGGTAGTGCTGCGGCAGCGGCGCCTCCAGCGGGGCGCGCCACAGGCAGAATTTCTGCTTCTGCCGCTGGGCTTCGGCAGCGCAGAGATCCAGCGCACCTTTTAGCGCAGTGGCATCGGCATAGCACAGCTCGCGCGCGATCAGCTCGCCGAAGTAGGGCGTCAGCACCACATAGGCATCGTCGCTGAGCCACAGCGTGGAGCCTTCGCAGGCGTCTTCCTGCAGCATCTGCCGCCAATCGGCCTCGCTACGCAGCAGGAAACCGCCGCAGGCAGCGGTCTGGCGGCGCTGGATGCTCTCGCAGGCGGCGATATCTTCAGCGCAGATGCGGCCCTTGCGCCATTTGCCGGCGGGGATGCTGACGGGCGGCGCGATGACCAGCGGCGGCAGTAACCCCTCGGCCGGCTGCACCGTATCGGCGGCCGGGATAAGCAGGCGCTGCTGTGCGTGGCAGACGGCGAAGCCGAGCTTGCGGTAGAAATTGGGGATATGGGTGGCGAGCAGCACCATCGCATAGCCCTGCCCGCGCAGGTAGTCCATGGCAGCCTGCACCATCAGCCTGCCGTAGCCGAAGCCGCGATAATCCGGATGGGTGATGACGCCCACCAGATAGCAGCAGGGCAGCTCCGCATCACGCAGGCGCAGGCGGTAAGGCGCCAGCTGCACCACGCCCACCAGGTCGTCATCAATGAAGCCGCACAGGGTGCGTTCCGGGCGGTAGACATGGCTGAAATACCAGGAAAAGTACGGTTCGTGATGCTCAAAATCTTCGCACCACAGCCGCATCACCGCCAGTCGGTCTTCGGGCGCAGCCAAGCGGATATCCAGATCTCCCATCAGCGCCATCATGCATCCTCCTTCGCACAAAATAGAGTTAATTCGATTATATCCGATCATAAATGCTTGTCAAGCGGGGAATAAGCGGTGGAATAAGCAGGAAAAACGCGCCTGGCGCAGAAATAATTTGGATAAGCTCAAGATATGTGAAGGAGGTATTTTCCATGGCAGAAAACATCGCGACCGAACAGGAAAACGTAACCGCAACGACTGCTGCCGAAGCCGCTGCCCCGGCCGAGCCCGCAGCGGAAGCCGCAGAAACTGCGGAAGCTACCCCGGCTACCGAAGCCACCGCTGATACCGCCGCTGCCGTGGAAGCTGCCGCCGCTGCCCGCCGCGAGCGCCGCGAAAAACGCCGCGCCGACGCCAAGAAACAGGGGCAGGCCTCGCAGATGAAGACCGCTCTGCTGGTAGTATTCGGCTTCCTCTGGTGCGCCATCTTCACCGGGCTGGGTATGCTGATGTGGGGCTACAATGCCTTCGTCCGTCAGACCACCGTGGCCACCGCCACCGTGGGGCCGCTCTTCATCATCGGTGCAGCTATCTTTTTGGCCTGCCTGGTGATGACCTATATCATCCGCGGCGGCGCTGTCACGCCTTCGCTGATCTTAGCCGTAGTTGTATTCATTTTTGGTCTTATTATGAACGGATTGGGCGGCATCAACTGGCTGAGCGCGCTGGGCAAGCTGGCGCTGGAACTGTTCTGCGCCATGGCCGGCTTTATCAGCGGCAAGCTGCTCTACCTGCGTAACCACGCCTGAACCCTATACATATTAAAGAGCATCCCGATGGGATGCTCTTTTTGTTATCTCTTTTTTGTTTTGGGTGCGGGCAGCTCGGCAGGGCTCAGTCGTTCCAGCCACTTATGCAGGTATTCTTTGCTGCTTGCCATATCATCGCCTCCTTGCTGCCAGTT
>JAFXLH010000015.1 GCA_017531315.1 Bacillota bacterium | reverse complement strand
TCGGCTATGCCGTCATCATTGCCTATGTGCTGAAGGCGTTCTTTGACTCTATCACCGGCACCGTCATGACCGTGGATACCGGCGTGTGGTTCGACTCCTTCTCCCTGACGGAGTATTCCGTGATCCCCTTCCACATCATCGTGGTGGTGGGCACCCTGCTGACGCTGCTGCTGGGTGCCAAGAGCATTGAGAAGAGCAACAAGGTCATGATGCCCGTGTTCTTCGTGATCTTCGTGATCCTCGCCATCCGCGTGTCCATGCTGCCCGGTGCCGTGGAGGGCTACAAGTTCATGTTTACCCCCCGCTGGGAGGCTCTGAAGGATCCCATGGTGTGGATCTGGGCCATGGGTCAGGCCTTCTTCTCCCTGTCCGTCACCGGCAGCGGCATGATCGTGTACGGCGCCTATCTGGACGAGAAGGAGGATGTGGTCCATGTGGCGGTGCGCACCGCCGTGTTCGACACCATCGCCGCGATGGTGGCCGCGCTGGTCATCATCCCCGCCTGCTTCGCCTACAATCTGGATGTCGGCGCCGGCCCCTCGCTGCTTTTCGTCACCCTGCCGCGCATCCTGCAGGATGTGTATATGGGCCGCGTCTTTGCCATCATCCTCTACACCGCCATGGTCTTTGCCGGTATCAGCTCGCTGCAGAATATGTTTGAAGCGGTGGGCGAATCGCTGCAGTACCGCTTCCCCGCCCTCGGCCGCAAATGGGTGCTGGTGCTGATCGGCCTCATCTGCCTCGGCATCGGCGTCAATATGGAACCCATCTTCAAGTGGGGCCCGTGGATGGATATCGTCTCCATCTACATCATCCCCATCGGCGCCACCCTCGGCGCGGTCTCCTGGTTCTGGATCATGAAAAAGGAAGACCTGCTGGATGAGATCAATAAAGGCGCAGCTAAACCGCACGGTAATGCCTGGTACTTCGCCGGCAAATACCTCTACGTCTTCTGCGCGCTCACGCTCTGCACCATCGCGCTGTTGATGAAGATCCCCTTCTGATAAACACTTCCCGGAGGAATACTTATGAGCAAGAATATTTCCGCATCTGCCCTCGCCATCATCAAAAAGATGCAGCAGGGCGAGCTGACCGAAAGCGTCATCTACCAGAAGATCGCCCAATTTGCCAAAGGCGAAGAAAACAAGCAGACCCTGCGCCGCCTCTCTGCGGAAGAAAAGGCGCACTACGAGATCTGGAAAAGCTACACCGGCATCGAGATGAAGCCGCAAAAGCTGAAAGTGCTGAAATACACGCTGCTGGCGCGCATCCTCGGCTTCACCTTCGCGGTAAAGCTGATGGAACGCGGCGAAGAGCACGCGCAGGATGTCTACGAGCAGCTGACCGCCGAAGTGCCGGAAAGCGCCCAGATTCGCCAGCAGGAAGAAGAGCACGAAGCCGCCCTGCTGGAAATGCTGGATGAAGAGCGCCTGCAGTATGTAGGCAGCATGGTGCTGGGCCTGAACGATGCGCTGGTAGAGCTGACCGGCTCGCTGGCCGGCTTCACCTTCGCCCTGCAGAATACCCGCCTCATCGCCCTCTCCGGCCTGATCATCGGCATCTCCGCCACCTTCTCCATGGCCTCCAGCGAATTCCTCGCCGCCCGCAGCGAAGGCCGCGATGACGCGCTCAAGTCCTGCTCCTACACCGGCATCGCCTATCTGGTCACGGTAGTGCTGCTGATCCTCCCCTACCTGATCTTCGACAGCGCCCACTATATGTACGCGCTGTTTGCCATGCTGGCGGTGGTCATCCTCATCATCGCCGCCTTTACCTACTACACCTCGGTAGCACAGGATCAGCCCTTCAAGTCCCGCTTCTGGGAAATGGCGCTGATCAGCGTCGGCGTAGCCGTCATCTCCTTCTTCGTCGGCATCGTCGCCAAAAAGTTCCTCGGCGTAGATATCTAAGCAGAAAAAAGCTCCCCACACCGGGGAGCTTTTCTTTTTGACAAATCCGGCTGATTATGCTATAGTAGCTGCAGCGGTAAACCGCCGGACAGTTCGTGACCATCCTGTCCTAAAACAAAACTACGGGCAATAAGACTATACTTTGTCGGCGCGCCCGCTTACTGTATCCGCAGTCAGCCCGGCGCGTTTTTTGCTCCCTGATGAAAGGGGATTTTTTATGTCCAACGAGATTTTGCTCATCTGCTCCGTACCTCTTTGCTACAGCGCGGTGCTGCTGGCCTACCGCCTGTTCGGGCGTAGCGGCCTCTACATGATGACCGCCGCCGCCACCATCCTTGCCAATATCGAAGTGCTGATACTCATCGAAGCCTTTGGCATGGAGCAGACGCTTGGCAATGTGATGTTCGCCGCCACCTACCTCATCACCGATATCTTGAGCGAAAACGAGGGTAAAGCCAGCGCTGCCAAGGCCGTGTGGCTGGGCGTATTCACCTCGGCGCTGATGCTGCTGTTCAGCCAGTACTGGCTGCTCTACACCCCGGCCGCGGATGACTGGGCCGCCCCGCATATCGCCGCCCTCTTTGCCATCACGCCGCGCCAGCTGCTGGGCAGCTTCCTCGGCTACGCCATCTCCCAGCGCATCGACGTATGGCTGTATCACCGCTGGTGGGATCTCACCACCGCCAGAAGCGGCAGCCGCCAGTCCTACCTGTGGCTGCGTAATAACGGCTCTACGCTGATCTCGCAGATCGTCAATACCGTCATCTTCACCAGCATCGCCTTCGGCGGCATCTACGACCGCCCCACCCTGCTGGCCGTGATGGGCTCCAGCTACCTCATCTACATCTTCACCAGCCTGCTCGATACGCCGGTGGTCTACATCGCCCGCTGGCTAAAGCAGAAAGGCCACATCCCCGCATAAAAAAAGAGCCTGCCGCCCGGCAGGCTCTTTCTTATTAGGCAGATAGCTTATTTGGTGATAGCTTTGAAGGCAGCAGCCTGAGCTTTGATGCCGCGTTCGGCAGCGAAGCGTTCGATGGAGGAAGCGCCGAAGAAGCCATCGATTTCGGGGATCTGGTTGATGATGTACTGAGCATCATCCGGTTCGGCGATGGGGCCGCCGTGGCAGATGACCATGACGTCCGGATTGACGGCGCGGCCGGCAGCGATGATTTCTTTGATCTTGACTACGCAGTCATCGAGGGTGAGAGCGGTTTTGGCGCCGATGGTGCCCTTGGTGGTGAGGCCCATGTGGGCTACGAGGATGTCCGCACCGGCTTCGGCCATGGCGGCAGCCTGTTCAGCATCGAAAACGTAGGGGCAGGTCAGCATATCGAGTTCATGAGCTTTGCGGATCATGTCTACTTCCAGGCCGTAACCCATGCCGGTTTCTTCCAGGTTCTGGCGGAAAACGCCGTCGATCAGACCAACGGTGGGGAAGTTCTGAACGCCGTTGAAGCCCTGGGCTTTCAGCTGTTTCAGGTAGATATCCATAACGCGGAAGGGGTCGGTGCCGCAGACGCCGGCCAAAACGGGGGTATGCTTAACGACGGGCAGTACTTCAGCGCCCATTTCTACTACGATCTGGTTGGCATCGCCGTAGGAGAGCAGGCCGGCCAGAGAGCCGCGGCCAGCCATACGATAACGGCCGGAGTTGTAGATGATGAGGATGTCGGCACCGCCAGCTTCGCTGCTCTTGGCGGTGATACCGGTACCGGCGCCAACGCCTACCAGGATCTTGCCCTGAGCGATCTGTTCTTTAAATTTGGCAATATTTTCTTCTCTGGTCAAAGTGTTCATAATTACGCCTCCGTTAATTATCTAATTTTCAGCTTATTTGTTCAGCAGTTCGATCAGCTTCTTGGCAGCGGCAAGGGCGAAGTCATCATCGTTTACCGCATTGTCCATTTCGATCAGTTCTACCTTATCATTGATCTGAGTACGCAGGGTGTCGAAGAGAGCGGCATCGGCTTCCGCATCATAGAAGGGAGCGCCTTCCACGTCGATGGCAGATACGCCCTTCAGCGGCAGCATCAGCACGGTATCACCCTTGGCAGCATTGAGCTTTTCAGCGATCTTGCCGCCGATTTCCTTCAGTTCTTCGGCGGTGGTACGCATCAGGGTAACGGTGGGGTTATGCTTGTAGAGGTTGCGGTCTTTGAACTGTTCCGGAACGGTGTCCCAGGGGCCGAAGTTGACCATGTCGAGAGCGCCTACGGATACGACCTGCGGGATACCGGCCTTACCGGCAGCAGAGAGGCGATCGGGTCCGGCAGCCAATACGCCGCCAACAACTTCATCGCACCATTCGGTGGTGGTGATATCGAGTACGCCCTTGATGAAACCGTCTTTGATCAGGGCTTCCATGCACTGACCGCCGGTACCGGTGGCATGGAATACCAGCACTTCGTAGCCCTGTTCTTCCAGATAAGCCTTGGCAGTCTTGATGCAGGGAGTGGTTACGCCAAACATGGTGGCAGCCAGCAGCGGCTTGCCCTCAGAGGCGATTTCCTTCTGGTTCTGGACCATGCCGACCAGAGCGTTTACAGCATTGCTGAAGATCTTCTTGGAAATATCATTCAGACCTTCTACGTCTACGACGGAGGGGATCATGATGATATCGCTGGTGCCGACATAGGGAGAGACATCGCCGGAAGCCATGGTGGATACCATTACCTTCGGTACGCCGATCGGCAGGGCGCGCATAGCCGGGGTAGCCAGAGAGGTACCGCCGGAGCCGCCGATAGAGATGATGCCGTCAAATTTACCTTCTGCATAGAGTTTGGGGATCAGAGTTTCCATACCGCGGGAGAGAACGGCGGTAGCGGTAGCACGGTCGCGCTTGGCAATGATATCGTCGATATCAGCGCCGATGGCTTCGGCCAGGTCTCTGTTGGTAACCTGCGGGGTTACGAGCGGTTCAAATACGCCGGTGTGAATGCACAAAGTAGCAAGGCCCTGTTCTTCCACCAATTCTTTGATGTACTTGAGTTCTCTGCCTTTGGTATCAAAAGTACCGGCAATAGCAATGGTCTTCAACTGAAAATGCACCTCCTCTTAATTGTACCATCATTTAGCAGGTATTTGCCAAACAGGTACTTACATCTATACTATAACTCTTTATTTTCGTTTTGTCCACACAAACACCACATATTGTATGTGAAAAATTTTTATTCCCAAACATCTTACGCCGCGCCCCCGCTCTTCACAGAAAAAACGCTGTTATTTCTGCCGCATTTATGCTATGATTTAGCTATCTATATTCTGCCGCAGAAAGGATGATGAACTTGGATTGGAGCATACTCGGCATCGACGCCACGCGCGACAAAAAGGCCATTACCGCCGCCTATCGCAGCCGCCTGCTGCAGGTAAATCCGGAAGATAAGCCGGAAGAGTTCAAGCAGCTGCGCGCCGCCTACGAAGAGGCGCTGCGCCTGGCCGATGCGGCAGATATGCCCGCCCCCGATACGCCGCTGAGCCGCTGGCAGGCCGAGCTGCGCGCCCTCTACGCCGACTTCCCCCGCCGCCTGCAGCCGCAGGCCTGGGCCGAGCTGCTTAGCGCCGATGTCTGCATCGCGCTGGACAGCCGCCCGCAGGCAGAAGAAGTGCTCTTACGCTTCCTGATGGATGATTTCTACATCCCGCAGGCGGTATGGCAGCTGCTGGATGCCACCTTCGACTGGCAGGAGCGCCGCGAAGAGCTGTACGAGCGTTACCCCAAAGACTTCATCGATTTTGCGGTGATGAACGGCATCAATATGCCGCCGGTGCTGGCCTTCGAGCTGTTCACGCCCGGGCTGGACGGCGCCGCCGCCGACAAATACCGCCACCTCTACCATCAGGCCTGCCATCAGCCGGCCGAGGAGCTGGCGCCGCTGCTGCAGCAGCTGGACGCCCTGCCGGAAAGCCACCCCTACGGCGAAGCGCTGCATTGCCGCCTGCTCATCGAGACCGGGCAGGAAGAGGCCGGCCGCGCCGGCTACCGCGAGCGGGCCGCCCGCTACCCCGAAGACAATACGCTGCAGATCAGCCATGCCCAGCAATGCGCCGCACAGGAAAACTGGAGCGAAGCGGAAGATATCACCCGCCGCGTGCTGGAGCGCAAACCCGACCACTGGCAGGCCAAGCGCCTGCTGGCCGATTGCCTCGCCGCCACCGAGCGCGAAGAAGACGGCAAAGATATACTCTTCGACCTGATGCGTGCCGGCGGCGGCGACCAGAAGCTGCTCTACGAGCTGGGCGAAGTAGTACGCAAATACAACACCACGCTCACCGCCCGCCGCGAAGCGCAGTATAAAGCCGATCCGCAGGATCACGACAATACGCTGAAGCTGGCCTGGTGCTACCTGCAGAACGAAGCGCCCGATGCCGCCTGGGCCATCTGCGAACAGCTGGATATCGCCGACTACGACCCCTACGACTACCACAACCTGCTGGCCAAGACCGCCTACTCGCGCGAGGATTACCCGCGCGCGCTGCAGCATCTGCAGGAGCTGGAAAATATCATCCGCGGCCTCACCCCCGACGGCACGGACGAGACGGCACGCCGCATCCGCCGCCTGCCGGAAATGGTGCAGCTTTCGGGCAGCTGCCTGATGCTGCAGGAAAAGAAAGCAGAAGCGCTGGCCAAATTCGAAGAAGCGGTACGCATCGCCCCCGATAACGGCGAGATGCTGACCAAGCTGGCTACCCTGCACCAGACGCTGGGCAATCACGCACAGGCCGTAGAAGTGCTGGAAAAGCTGATCCGACTGATGCCGCACAGCTACCACGGCTACTATCTGCTCTCCGTCAATCTCTTCGAAATGAGCCGCGACCGCGACGCCTTTGAAGCCATCAACCGCGCCCTCGACCTCGAGACCGCCGACCTGCTGGTATATGTGCAGAAGATGCGTATCCTGCTGCGTAACGGCGTATGGGAAGAAGTGCGCGAGATACTCCGCTTCCTCGACGAGAATCAGGTCGGCGACGCCACCTCCGTGCTGTGGTGCAAAGCGCAGCTGCTGGAAGGCGCAGACGGCAAGAAAGAAGAAGCGCTGCAGCTGTACCAGACCATCGCCGGCCGTCTGGAAGCCAAAGAAGACTACCTGCCCTGGGCCGCCCGCGTCTATTTCCGCATCACCGTGCTGATGGCAGATAAACTGGATGCCCGCGAAGCGGACGCCCGCAAGCAAATGCTGGAGATGCTGGAAAAAGGCCTCTCCCACGATAAAGACGACCCGGACTGCCTCGACTACAAGGCCTGGCTGTTGAAGCGCGAGGGCCAGCTGGCCGAATCGCTGGCCATCTACCAGCAGTTGGAAAAGCTGCCCCAGCACCCCTTGAGCGTCGAGCGCGAAATTGCCGAGATCTACTATCAGGATCTCAACAATCACGCCGACAAGGCGCTGCATTATTTCCAGATCCTGCTGGAACACGGCGAAGCGCCCGACCTACACTTCTACATCGCCACCTGCTACCGCTTCATGGGCGAATACAAAAAATCCGAGCAGCATTACCTGCGCGAAAAAGAGCTGGACGCCGATGATATCGACGCCTACAACGGCCTTGGCATCGTCTACGAAGCGCTCGGCAAGCCGCTGGCCGCGCTGGAAAATGCGCTCGCCGCGATCAAGATCCGCGTCAAAAGCGAGGGCAACCCGACCCGCTACTACCTGCGCGCAGTGCAGATACTGCGCCGCCTCCGCCAGCCCCGGCAGGCCATCGCCATGATCGACGAGCTGCTGCAGCACTGGGACTACGAGCATGCGCGGCAGCTGAAATTCGATATTTACTGCCAGTTTGGTATGTGGAAAGAAGCAGATATGCACGTCTACCTGTGGCGCGATGGCGGCTGGAACCGCAACGGCTGGCTGCCCGCCCGCATCAGGCTGGATATTCTCACCGGCAATTACCGCATCGCCAAAGCCAAGCTGCGTACTATCGGCAAGACGATGCCGCCCGAGGATCAGGAAGAGCTGGAGCTGCTGCTGGCCGCCATTGACGGCGACTACGACTACCAGCTGCAGGTGTGGAACCGCCGCGCCAAGGAATACCACGAGCAGCAGCGCGAAGATACGCATGTGCTGATGAACATCGCTCTGCTGCAGCGCTGGAGCGGCGATAATATCAATGCCCACCGCACCGCCGAGCTGTGCTACAAAAAGCTGGATAAGCTGCTTACGAGCAACCTGAAGTACGATGCGCTCTACCGCAGCCGCCTCTGCGTAGTGCTGGCGCTGCTGGGCCGCTACAGCGAAGCCCGCACCGTGCTGGCAGCCGTGAAGCAGATGCCGCTGTGCGAGACCTGCGCCTACAGCGGCTGCAAGGATGCCGACCTCTTCGAAGCCTATATCGAAGAACTGCAGGGCAACTACGAGCTGGCGCTGGCATTGCTGCAGCAGGCCGCCGAAAAATGGCCGGATGAAGCGGAGATCACCGCCGCCATCCGCCGCATCAAAAAAATCGTGAAAGCCAATAAGTGATAAAAGCTAATCAGAAAGGGTAACTGCTATGATGATCGGTATCGATCTGGGGACCACCAACAGTCTCGCGGCCTGCTTCCGGGGCGGCGAGGCGGAAATGATCCCCAACCGACTGGGTAAATACCTGACTCCCTCCGTAGTCAGCGTCGATGAAAACGGCACCGTCTATGTGGGCGAGACCGCCAAAGAGCGCGGTATCCTCCACCCGCTGCAGACGGCCGCCGTATTCAAGCGCAGCATGGGTACGGAAAAAGAATATACGCTTGCCGGCAAGAAATTCCGCGCCGAAGACCTCTCCGCGCTGGTGCTGCGCAGCCTCAAAGAAGACGCCGAAGCCTACTTAGGCGAAGAAGTGACGGAGGCCATCATCAGCGTGCCCGCCTACTTCAACGATATGCAGCGCAAGGCCACCACCCGCGCCGGCGAGCTGGCCGGCCTCACCGTCAGCCGCATCATCAATGAGCCCACCGCCGCCGCTATCGCCTACGGCATGGGCAGCCGCGGCGAAGATGCCCGCTACCTGGTGTTTGACTTAGGCGGCGGCACCTTCGACGTATCGGTGCTGGAGCTGTACGGCCCGATTATGGAGGTGCACGCCATCGCCGGCGATAACTTCATCGGCGGCGAAGATTTCACCGCGCTGCTGGCCACCATGTATCTGGAAAAAGCCGCCGTAGCACCGGAAAGCCTCGATATCCGCACCCTGAACGAGGTGACCAAGGCCGCCGAAGAGTGCAAATGCGCCTTCGCCGACAGCAATGAAGTAAGCATGACCTGCAGCATCGACGACCAGCCCTACACGATGAAGCTGACGCTCGCCGAATACGAAAAGGCCTGCGCCCCCCTGCTGGATAAGCTGCGCCGCCCCATCGAGCGCAGCCTGCGCGATGCCGGGGTGAGCCTTGCCGATATCGACAAGATCGTACTGGTCGGCGGCGCCACCCGCCTGCCGGTAGTACGCCGCTTCGTTACCAAGCTGTTCGGCCGCATCCCCGGTATGCCGGTAGATCCGGATCAGGCGGTGGCACTTGGTGCCGCGCTGCAATGCGGCATGAAGGCACGCGACAAAGAGATCAAAGAAGTGGTGCTGACCGACGTCTGCCCCTTCACCCTCGGCACGGAGATCCAGGTACATAACGGCTACTTCGAAGAAAGCGGCCACTTCCTGCCGATCATCGAGCGCAATACCGTCATCCCGGTCAGCCGCACCCAGACCGTCTACACCGCCAACGATAATCAGACCCGCGTCAATGTGAAGGTGCTGCAGGGCGAGAGCAGACTGGCCACCAACAACCTGCTGCTGGGCGAGATATCCGTCCCCGTGCCGCCCGGGCCGAAGGGCAAAGAGGCGGTGGATATCACCTACACCTACGATATCAACTCCCTGCTGGAAGTAGAGATACACGTGCAGTCCACCGGCGTGCGCCGCAAGACCATCATCCAGAACGAGCAGAACCGCATCAGCGATGAGGAAGCCGCCGCCCGCCTGGAGCAGCTGCAATACCTGAAGCAGAACCCGCGCGAAGACGAGGCCAACCGCCTGCAGCTGCTGCGCGGCGAACGCCTCTACGAAGAAGCCGCCGGCCCGCAGCGTATGCTCATCGATCAGGCGATCATGGACTTCGAGCGCGTACTGAACGGTCAGGACCGCACCGAGATCGAACTGGCCCGCAAAAAGCTGACCAAACAGCTGGACGCCTTCGAATTCGGCGACACCAACGGCGACCAGTAAGCCGCAGCACCACATAAAAAAGCCCCCGACATTGCGTCGGGTGTCCGTAAAACAGTTAAGCGTCCCTATGAAAAATTCATAGGGACGCTTTTTTTCGTAATCATGCGGCAGCGCCCAATACGCACTACACCGAAGGGGGTGTATAGAAGTGCGCCCTTTATCTGT
>JAFXLH010000126.1 GCA_017531315.1 Bacillota bacterium | reverse complement strand
GATACACGCCCTTACTGCGGCGCAGCAGCGCATCCAAAGTGACACGCGCCTGATAAACATTTTTGCCGTGCAGATCAACTTTTATCACGCCGCTGTTCATGCCGCACCTCCATTCTTACCTTCAAGCATAACAGAAAACGCCGCGCGGAGCAATAAAGATTGACGAATGCACGGCGAATAATTTATAATACTGGCATACTATAACACAAAAGGAGTGTTGCAAATGACTAAAGCTGATGAAGTACGCAGCGCCATGATGGCCGCGCTGAAAGCCGGCGACAAACCGCGCAAGGATGCCCTGAGCCTGCTGCTGGCCGCGCTGAAGGCCAAAGCTATCGATAAGCGCGCCGATCTGACCGAAGAAGAAGAAAACGCCATCGTTTACCGCGAGATCAAAGAAGCCAAGGAAACGCTGGAAACCACTCCTGCCGACCGCACCGAGATCATTGCCGAATGCCAGACCCGCATCGCCGTATATCAGGAATTCGCCCCCGCCCGTATGGATGCCGATGCTATCCGCGAAGTAGTGACCGCGCTGCTGGCAGAGCTGGGCCTGGAAGCCCCCACTCCCAAAGATAAGGGCATCATCATGAAGAATCTGATGCCGCGCCTCGCCGGTAAAGCCGAGGGCCAGTTGGTCAATCAGGTCGTAGGCGAATATATCAAATAAGCTGCAAATATAAAACCCCTGCATATCGCAGGGGTTTTTCTTTATAATGTGAGCATCTTTACCGCCAGTATCGTCAGCAGCAGCGCGGCTATGCTGCCGATCAGCAGGCGCTTGCTTTTGCCGGAATTGAGCGGAATACCGTTCTTCTTGGCCCGCTGCCACAGTATACCCGTAGGCAGCGAGAGCAGGAATATCGCGCCCCAGTAGGCCCAGCCGTAGTGACTTTGGCCGAGGGCGGCTCCGGCGGGGTTCGGGCCCAATGCCATGCCCGTCAGCAGGCCGATCAGGAAGTAGCTGCTGCTGCAGACCGCCAGCCGATATGCGCCGCTCAAGCCCAGCGCCATCGAATAACCAAGGGCAAAGATGAACATATTGCTGCTGAGCAGCCAGCCATACAAATAGCTGCCTTCGCCCCTGGGCTTGGTATCCAGCAGCCAGCCGAGGATGCTGCTATCGCCAATGTCGCACCACAGCAGGCGCCCGATAAGATAGATCAGCCCATAGAAGAGAGCAACTGCCAGCATTGCCAGTACATTTTGCTTGATTTTACGTAAGAATGCCGCCTTTTGCTGCTCCTGCTCCATTTTGTACAGATAGTAGATCTGTTCGGCGGCGGATGGCTGCGCGGAGTCATTGTTCAGCAGCATATCTACCGTAGTGCCGAATATCTCTGCGAGACGGAACAGATTTTCCGTATGCGGTGCGCTTTGGTCGGTTTCCCATTTGGTGACGGCCTGACGGCTGACGCCGACCAATTCCGCCAGCTTTTCCTGCGACATGCCGGCATGCTGCCGGCATTCTTTGATGCGTTCTCCTAATGTCATCTTGGCACCTCCTATGGGTCAAGCATAGCAGAAGCGGGCGATAAATGCTACCAACTGTATGGCAACTGGTGGTTGCCCCGGGGAAAAGTTAACCCCTGCGAGCGCATCGCAGGGGTTTTTCTTATGCGGCAGGGGAGAGGGCGAGTGCTGCGGCGAGCGTATCGGTATAGGATGCGCCGTAGACTTCATCAAGATCGTATTCGGTGCGTTCCGCGCCCCAGACTTCATCGGCCAGATCTTCGAGGAACTGCAGCGTCAGCATCGGCTCATAGGCGATGATGCCGTGGCGGTTGGCCAGCTCTTCCGTATAATCTTTGAGCAGATAGGTGCGGTAGCCGTAGAGACCGCGCTCGTAGTGAGTGACGATGGGGATGAGGCCGGCTTCGGCAATGCGTACATCTTCGCCGTCTGCCTCAAAGGTGACGGAAAGCATACCGCCCAGCATCGTTTCGTCAATGTGCTGGGAAGAGATGAAGTTGCCCAGCGAGTAGATGCAGTAGGTCTGATTGCCATCTGCACCGGTCAGCCATTCGGCGGGCTGGATCACGTGCGGGTGATGACCGATGATCAGGTCTGCGCCCAGATCGGCCAG
>JAFXLH010000125.1 GCA_017531315.1 Bacillota bacterium | reverse complement strand
CCATCCTTTCGGCCAAGGGCATCAATGTCAGCTGCCTGCCTACGGCGCTGGTATCCAATACGCTGGACTTCGGCAAATTCGACATCCTCGATACCAGCGATTATATGGAGCGTACTATTGAGATATGGCATCAGCTGGGCTTCCGCTTCGACTGCATCGCCACCGGCTTTATGGTGAATCCGCGTCAGATCGCGATCGTGGAAAAGCTGATCGAGCAGCAGCCGGGCGAGGATCTGCTGGTCTTCGTCGATCCGATCATGGGCGATGAGGGCAAGCTGTATAATGGCATGAGCGACGAGAATGTGGCGATCATGCGTCAGCTGTCCGGCTATGCGGATGTGCTGATCCCCAACTACACCGAGGCCTGCCTGCTCACCGGCATCCCCTATGCCGGCGATATGACGGAGGCGCAGGCCGAAGAGCTGCTGGGCCGCTGCCGCGGGCTGGGCGCCAAATCTGTGGTCATCACCAGCGCGGTGGTGGATGGCGCCAACTGCGTCATCGGCTATGATGCGCGGCAGAAGGCGGGCTTCCGCATCGGCTTCGAGCTGATCGATGTGCGCTTCCCCGGTACCGGCGATATCTTCTCGGCGGTGCTGATCGCCGACGTGCTGAACGGCGAGACGCTGCAGGATGCCACCGCCCATGCGATGAAGGCGGTGCGCGATATCATCGCCGATAACAGCCACAAGGCGGAAAAATTCTACGGCGTGGATATCGAAAAATTCATCAGCGAGGGTAAACTATGAAGATAAAGATCACTCTGGTAGAGCAAAAGGGCACTTGCCCCTGTCATCGCGGCCACAAGGTGGGCGACGTCTTCGACTTCGATGCCGACCGCGGCAAGCTGTGCCCGATGGCCATGCACACCCTCTTCCCCATGGTAGACATCCTGCGCTACGGCGGCACGCTGAAGAATGACTGCTACTGCTGCCCGGATGTGGATACCATCAATGTGTTTAAGATAGAGAAAGTAACGGAATAGTGCCGGAATAAGCAAAGCCCCTGCATCATGCAGGGGCTTTTTTGCATCAGAAGATACCTTTGTTGTACTTGATCATCGCGTAGAAGCTGAGGGCGAGGCCGAGGATGAGGCAGGCTATGAGCAGGGTGGCGGCGATGACTTCCATGAGCTGCAGCAGCAGGCAGGCGGCATAGAGCAGCAGACCCACGCCGCAGATGATGGTGCCGCTGCCTACCATTCGGCCGAAGGCGGGGATATCCGCCTCTGCCACGCGGTGTCGGTTGTAGCGGTGCAGCGAATTGATATGGCCGCGGCAGTTCTGCGTGCCCAGCACTATCAGCAGCAGCCCCAGCAGGGCCGGTACGATGATCTGATCCATCAGCGCTTCTCCTTGCGGCTATCTTACATCTTTCAGCTATCTTACATCTTTTCCGGGGCGGTGACGCCGAGGGCGTTGAGGCCGCGGCGGATCACGGTAGCGGTGGCCTTGCACAGGGCGAGGCGGGCGGCGGTGAGCGGCGGTTCGCAGCCGAGGCAATGGCAGCT
>JAFXLH010000014.1 GCA_017531315.1 Bacillota bacterium | reverse complement strand
GACGGCGCTTTCACCGCCATCGTCACCGCGCTGAAAGATCAGTTTGACTACACCCTGCGCTAAGCAGAATCACCCCTGCCGCTGTAAAGGAGATACTTAGGAGGATATTTATGGAAGAAAAACGCCCTCTTAATACGCTTACTGCCACTTTGGACGGAGTATCCTACACCCTGCGCGGTGATGCGCCGCTGCCGCAGATGCAGCAGACGGTAGACGCCGTGCAGCGCAAGCTCATTGCCATCCGCCGCGCCGCGCCGCATTATTCCGGCCAGCGCGTAGCCATGCTGGCGGCCTTGCAGCTGGCAGAAGAGCTGGTGCAGCTGCAGGAAGAATACCTGGAAATGCTGGAGGCGGCGGATCTTGGCCGCTGATGCATAACACGAACAAACGGCGGCTGCCCTTTGCCCTATGGCAAGGGGTGGCTGCTTTGCCCCTTGCCCCAAGCCCCTGTATAAGCCCCTGTAAAGAAGGAAGGAGAACCGCATGACGGAATTATTGGCCCCGGCCGGTAATATGGAAGCATTGCGCGCCGCTATCGCCAACGGCGCAGATGCTGTATATGTGGGCGGCAAAAGCTTTTCCGCCCGTGCCTTTGCCGGCAACTTCGATGACGAGGAGCTGGCAGAAGCGGTACGCCTGGTGCACTTCCACGGTAAAAAGATCTATCTGGCCATCAATACGCTGATCGCCGATAATGAGATGGAAGACGCCCTGCAGTACATGAAAAAAGTGTATGATCTGGGTATCGACGCCGCCATCATTCAGGATGCCGGTCTGTGGCGCCTGCTGCGTAAGGCGCTGCCGGAGCTGCCGCTGCATGCCAGCACGCAGATGACGGTGAACAATTCCGCCGGTGCGGAGTTCTGCCGCCGCGAGGGTATGGAGCGCGTCATCCTCTCCCGCGAGCTGAGCTTCGACGATATCCGCTCCATCCGCAAAAATGTGGATGTGGAGCTGGAAAGCTTCATCCACGGCGCGCTCTGCGTTTGCTATTCCGGCCAGTGCCTCTTCTCTTCGATGATCGGCGGCCGCAGCGGCAACCGCGGTCGCTGCGCTCAGCCCTGCCGACTCGCCTATCAGCTCATCGATGAGCAGAAGCTGCAGGCGCAGGGCAAAAAGGCGGATAAGACCACCTATCTGCTCTCGCCCAAAGATCTGGTCGGCTTCCCGGATATCGAGGAGCTGCATGAGCTGGGTCTCGCCAGCTGGAAGATCGAAGGCCGCATGAAAAAGCCGGAGTATGTGGCTACCGTCTGCTCCGTATACAGCAAGTATAAGAATCTGCTCGATGCGCGCCGCATCATCTACCCGGAAAAAGAAGACTTGCGTAGGATGCTGCAGATGTTCAACCGCGACCATTGCAGCGGCTACTGGAAGGGCAATCTCGGCGCTGATATGATCAGCCCCGGCCGCCCCAGCAACCGCGGCATGTTCCTCGGCCGCATCACCGCCGCCTCCCGCGAAAGCGTCTGCCTGAAGCTGGAGCAGCCGCTCTTTGCCGGTGACGGCATCGAGGTATGGGTAAATAACGGCGGCCGCGAGGGCTTCACCATCGACCGCATCTTTGTAAACGGCAAGGCGCAGGACAGCGCCCAGATCGGCGATGAAGTGGAACTGCAGGTAAATGCCGGTCGCCCCGGTGACCGCATCTTCAAGACCTTCGACCGCCCGCTGGCAGAGGCCGTGCGCGACAGCTATGCGGCCTTAAACGAGAAGCCGCTCGACTTCGTGCTGCGCGCCAAGATCGGCCAGCCGCTCTTCATGAGCGCCAGCGACCCCGACGGCTACTATGCCGAATACACCGCCGAATACGTGGTGCAGCAGGCCCTGACCAGCGACTGCGACTGGGCCAATGTGCGCGCGCAGCTCTCCCGTTTGGGTGGCACCGGCTATGTGCTGGCCGATCTCGACGGCGAGCTGGATGATGATGTGATGCTGCCCGCCTCCGTATTGAACGGCGCGCGCCGTGCGCTGGTGGCGGATATCAATGAGCAGCGCCGTCTGGCGCACAGCTACCCCGCCGCCGATGAGCAGGCCTTCGCCGAAGCGCTGACCGAGGCACAGACCGCCGCCCGCCAGAAGAAGGGCGCGGCCAAGCCGATCGCGCTGGTGGATGACTTAGAAAAACTGCGCAGCTGCCTCAAGGCCGGCATCAAGGAATTCTACTGGCCGATGCAGCTGTTCCGCGGCGTCAAGCGCGTCGACTATGGCACGCTGCTGGAAGTATGCCATGAGCGCGGCGCCGATATTGCGCTGATGCTGCCGCGCATCATCGGCGAATCTGAGCAGGAACGCATCGTCAAGGAGATCTGTCTGTGGCAGGAAGCCGGCGGCGCGGCCCTCGTCATCGAGCAGGCCGGCCAGACTCTGCTGCTGGAACAGGCCGGCTTCGTGGGCAAGGTCTACGGCGGCAGCTCTTTGAACATCTACAACGGCAATGCCGCCCGCTTCTATGCGGAGCAGGGCCTTTCCCGCCTCACCCTTTCGCCGGAAATGACGCTGGATCAGCTGAATCATATCCCGAAAGTGGATGCGGAAAAAGAATTCATCGCCGCGGGTGCCTTGGAACTGATGGTGAGCGAATATTGCCCCATCGGCGCTACCTTGGGCGGCCGCACCGCCTGCAGCAAGTGCAGCGCCCCCTGCATGAAGAGCAATTACCTGCTGCGTGACGAGAAGGGCTACGAATTCCCCATCCGCACCGATAGCAGCTGCCGTATGCACCTCTTCAATTCCCGCCAGCTCAATCTGATCGGCGAAGTGGGCAATCTGCAGAGCGCCGGCATCGACCGCCTGCGCCTCGACCTGCGCCTCTATCCTGAGAGCACGGCGCGCCGCATCGCGGAGCTGTATGTCTATGCCACCGCCGATAGCTGGAATATCACCGAAGCGGCGGAAAAAATGGATCTCATCGTCAGCGAATTTACCAAAGGACACCTGTATCGCGGCGTATAAGCCTGTGACAAGGGCGAGGCTGCGGCTTCGCCCTTTTTGTTTATTACCACCCTAATGAGGAAGAATTATGGAACAACTTATCGAAAAGAGCCGTAAAAAGCTGGAATACGAAAAGGTCATCGCTAAATTAGCCGAGCAGACCTCCTTTGCCATCTCCCGCGAAAAGGCGCTGGCGCTGCTTCCGGCAGACAGCATCCACGAGGTGCGTGAAAGATTAGCCGAGACGGATGAGGCGCGCGAGCTGCTGCGCCTGAACCCGCTGTTCAGCATCGGCGGCGTGCGCGATATCCGCGATCACCTGCGGATGGCGGAGATCGGCGGCATCTTAGAGCCGCATGCGCTGCTGGATATCGCCGATACCTGCCGCGCCGGCCGCCTGACCAAGAATTACTTCAGCGAGCTGAAAGGCCCGTTTTCCCGCCTTGCCGGTTTGGGCCGCGATATCTCGCTGCTCAAGACTATCGAAAGCGGCGTGGAAAAGGCCATCGCCGATGACGGCGAGATCCGCGACGAAGCCAGCGAACGCTTAAGCGGCATCCGTCGTCGCCAGCGCATCGCCGGCGAGCGCATCAAGAGCCGCCTCGACGACCTGATCCGCAATCCGCTCACCGCCAAGCTGCTGATGGAGCCGATCGTCACCATGCGCGACGGCCGCTACGTAGTGCCGGTGAAGCAGGAATGCCGCCCGCAGCTGCCCGGCGTGGTGCACGATATCTCCGCATCCGGCGCCTCCGTCTTCGTAGAGCCGATGGCGGTGCTGGAGCTGAATAATGAGCTGCAGGCGCTGGCGAAAGAAGAGGCGGCGGAGATCCAGGCCATCCTGCGCGGCCTCACCATGATGGTGAGCGGCTTTAGCGCGGAGCTTTCTGCCAATTTGCAGCGCCTCGCCATGATCGACTTCATCATCGCCAAGGGCAAGCTGAGCCACCTGCAGGACGGCAGCGCGGTCAAGATCAGCGAAGACGGCCCGATCCGCCTGCGCCATGCCCGCCATCCCTTGCTGCCTGCGGCGAAGGTCGTGCCCATCGATGTGGTGATCGAGCGCGAGGTGGCGGCCATCGTGGTCACCGGCCCCAATACCGGCGGCAAAACGGTGAGCCTGAAGACGGTGGGCCTGCTCACGCTGATGGCGCTGGCCGGGCTGCATATCCCCGCGGATGCCGGCAGCGAGCTGCGCTTCTTCCGCAGCATCTACGCCGATATCGGCGATGAGCAGAGCATCGAGCAGAGCCTTTCCACCTTCTCTTCGCATATGAGCAATATTGTCCGCATCCTCGAATTTGCAGATAACCGCTCGCTGGTGCTCTTGGACGAGCTGGGCGCGGGTACTGACCCGGCGGAAGGTGCGGCGCTGGCGCAGTCCATCCTCTCCGATATCGCATCCCGCGGCGGCAAGCTGGTCGCCACTACGCATTACAGCGAGCTGAAGGCCTTCGCCGCCAATCGCCCCGACTTTATCAATGCCAGCGTCGAGTTCGATGTAGAGACGCTTTCGCCCACTTACCGCCTGCTGATCGGCGTGCCGGGCAAGAGCAATGCCTTCGAGATCGGCCGCCGCCTGGGCCTGCCGGAGCGCATCATCGGCAGCGCCGCCGAATGCCTCTCTTCGCAGGACGCACAGGTAGCAGAGCTGCTGGCGAACTTGGAAGACCTGCGGCGGGAAGCTGCGGCATCGGCAGAAGAGGCGGCAAAAGAGCGCGCCGAACTGCAGCAGCAGCTGGCCGAGGTGGGCAGCGCGCGGCAGAAGATGGCGGCAGAGGCGGCGGAAGTGCGCCGCGAAGCGCTGGAAGAGGCGCAGAAGATCATCAACAGCACCCGCGAAAAGAGCCGCGCCCTCTACAAAGAGATGCAGCGTCAGGAGCAGGAGAAGAAGAATTCCGACCGCGCCTGGCAGGAGGCGCAGCGCAAGCTGAAAAGCTGGCAGGAGCAGCTGGAAGAAGAGCTGCCGCCGCCCGTCTACGCCGAGGGCGAGCTGACCAGCATCAAGGTGGGCGACTATGTAAGCCTGCCGCGCATGAAAAAGAGCGGCTATGTGCTGACCGAGCCGGATAATGGCGAGGTGATGCTGCAGATCGGCCTGCTGAACCTGAAGGTGGCGGTAAAAGACCTGCGCCCGGCCGCGGAAGCCGAGCCGCAGGAGCAGGAAAAGAAGAAGCGCCACAATACCATGGCGATGCAGAAGGCCAAGTCCATCTCTACCGAGCTGAATCTGGTAGGTCAGGACACGCTGACCGCTGCGGATATGCTGGAAAAGTATCTCGACGACGCCTTCGTGGGCGGCCTGAAGCAGGTACGCATCATCCACGGCAAGGGCAGCGGCGCTCTGCGTAATGCGGTGCAAGAGCAGCTGAAGAAGCACCGCCTGGTCAAAGAATACAGATTCGGCGATTATAATGAAGGTGGTATTGGCTGCACTGTTGTAACGCTTGATTCTTGAGTGGCCGCGGAGACGAATTAGGATTGTAACTAAGAAAGCGCCCTGCTTGGCAGGGCGCTTTTTGTTGTGGATGGGGCGAGAAAAATCGTAGGGCGGGGGCTTGCTCCCGCCGTTTGTAGCTATATACTGCGTACCCGGCGGCGGGGGACAAGCCCCCGCCCTACTGGCGCGGGGTGATAGTGCCAGCTTGTCGGGGACGGGTTTCCCGTCCCGCCGGTTTACGCATCACGAAAAAGCCCCCTCATCAGAGGGGGCTTTGCTTATCGGATAGTTTACTTCAGCAGCAGCATGCTTCCTTCGGCGCGGAGAATGGTGAAGTTATCGGCAGGGGCGATCCAGCCGGCTTCGATATTATAGGAGGGCCCTTCTGACGGAGAGAGCAGATTCATCGCTTCATAGGCCGGGTCATCGTTTTGCCCCTTGTTGTAAAAGGCGCCGTTGAAAGGATACTGATTGGTTTGCGTCTCGGTGGAATGGTGCATCGGGGTGCCATCCGGGAAGGTGGGCTCGGTCGGGCCGCCAAAGCTGAGGGTGCGCGCCGCCAGATCGGCGTTCAGCTGATAAACCGCCGCGCGGTCAAAGCTGTATTCATAGGCGAGCTCGGCATCGATGAGGCGGGCGGCATATTCGTCCTGCATATTCCAGGCGGTGTTGTATTTGACATCGGTGGCCGTGCCAAAAACATCCTCGTACCAGAAGGTGTAGTTGATGACTTCCATGTAGTCAAGCCAGTTTTCGGCAGTTACTTCCACCAGCTCCACCTGTTCCGGGCGGTACAGATTTCCTATCACCGTGCCCTCATCGCCGCGCATATGCACAAACTGATAAGTGTTTTCGCCATACGGCAGCGGTTCAGTTTCTACATACAGCGTATAAACTCCATCCTTACCGCGCAGCAGTTTCAGCACTGCCTCGCCGTCTTCCGTATCAATACTGCGCAGCTCCCAGCTCAGCTCTTCGCCCTGCACGGTGCAGCTGCCGTCGTCGTCGATAGTCACGATTTGGCCTTCCTCATCAAAGTAGCCCTGCCAGGTGCCGCAGAACAGCGGCAGCGCGGCTTCCACCTCGGCTTTTTCGTATTGGCCGTAAGCATCTTTCGGCACGTTCTTGATCGACGGCGTACCAGTGGTGCTGACGGAAGGACCGCTTTGTCCGCCTACCGCATCAATAGCTTCCTGTTCGCTGTCGCCGCCGCAAGCGGCAAAGGCACAGCACAGCAGCAGCATCAGGCATAAGATCAGCAGTTTTTTCATGTTTATACCTCCAGTTTTTTCAAAGAGCCGTTCAGCCAGCTTAAGGTATCGCGCAGCAGATAGAGGCTGTCGCCGCTGGTCACGCGCAGGCGGTAGCGTTCGCCCTTGTGGCTGAATTCTGCCAGGTCGGGCAGCAGGCGCAGGTCGCGGATGGCCTCATTTTCGAAGAATATCTCCTGCTTGCCGCCGGTCACGCGCAGGCCGCGCAGCGCCAGCGCCGCTTCTACCTGCCCCAGCTTCTGCCAGCTGCCGTCTTTCTTCTGCTGCAGCTGTGCTTTCCAGTGGGCGAAGGCCTGCGGCTCGCGGTATTCCAGCTTGCGGCGCAGCAGATCCTGCTGGCGCAGCAGCCACTGGCTTAAGTGCGCGTCCGCTACCTGCTGCTCGCCGTCCGGGCTGACGAAGGTGCCGTCGGCGGCCAGCCGGGCGCTGTAGGTGCAGCTGCCGCAGCGGATGACTTCGCCCTCGCCTTTCAGGCTGCCGAAATTGCGGCAGACCGGGCAGGCGTAGAGCACCTTTTCCGCGCCCGTGCAGCTAAGGCCGCGTACCTGCTGGCGGCGGCGTTCGTTCCACAGCGCTTCGTGCTGATTGAGGGCGGTAGCGATATTCTTGGCATTGCAGGCGGCGGTGAGCAGGCGGATGTCGATATCCACGCAGCCG
>JAFXLH010000124.1 GCA_017531315.1 Bacillota bacterium | reverse complement strand
GCGCGGATCTCTTCTTCGGTAAGCGTGTGGCCTTCTTTGACGATGATGTAGGCCATTACTTCTTCGCCGTATTTGCGGCTGGGAACGCCTACGACCTGTACGTTGCCGACGGCCGGGTGGGTGTAGAGGAATTCTTCGATTTCCAGCGGATAGAGGTTTTCACCGCCGCGGATGATCATATCTTTCAGGCGGCCGGTGATCTTGTAGTAGCCGTCTTCATCCACAGCAGCCATATCGCCGGTATGCAGCCAGCCGTCTTTATCGATGGCCTGAGCGGTAGCTTCCGGCATTTTGTAGTAGCCCTTCATTACATGCGGGCCGCGGGTGACAAATTCGCCGGATACGCCGACCGGCACTTCTTCGCCGGTATCGGGGTCAACGATCTTGTTCTCGGCAAAGGGCATCGAGCGGCCAACAGTGCTGACGCGGCGTTCTACGCTGTCATTGGTGTTGGTCATGGTGCAGGCCGGAGAGGCTTCGGTCTGACCGTAAGTAATGGTGATCTCGCTCATATGCATCTTATCGATGACCTGCTGCATGATCTTGATCGGGCAGGGAGAGCCGGCCATAATGCCGGTGCGCAGCGTGGAAAAATCAAACTCATCGAAGCGCGGATGGTCGAGGATATTGATATACATGGTGGGAACACCGTGTACGGCAGTGCATTTTTCCTGCTGGATAGCCGTCATTACCGCTACCGGTTCGTACTGCTCAATGGGGACCATGGTGGCAGCGTGGGTAACGGAAGCGAGGACGGCCAGTACCATGCCGAAGCAATGGTAGAACGGTACAGGGATGCAGAGGCGGTCTTTTTCGGTAAAGGCCATGCAGTCGCCGATGGCCTGGCCATTATTGAGGATGTTGCTATGAGTCAGCATTACGCCCTTGGGGAAGCCGGTGGTGCCGGAGGTGTACTGCATATTGACAACATCGTAGCAAGAGAGGCTGGCCTGACGGGCTTTCAGCTCTTCGGGGCTTACCTTATTGGCCAGCTCATAGAGGTCGTCCCAATGGAACATACCGTCCGGAGCCTTTTCGCCGCCAAAGTAAATGAGATTTCGCAGATGCGGGAACTGCTCGAAATCACTTTCGCCCGGCTTCTGATTCTTCAGATCCGGATTCAGCTCATTGATGATGCCTACATAGTCAACTTTACGGTAATGATCCATAAAGATAAGCGTCATAGAATCGCTCTGGCGCAGCAGGTATTCCACCTCAAAAATCTTATAAGCGGTGTTTACGGTGACCATTACCGCGCCGATCTTGGCGGTAGCAAACATGGTCAGCAACCACTGATGATGATTGGTAGCCCAGATGGCTACATGGTCGCCGCGCTTGACGCCCAGGGCCATCAGACCGCGCGCCACGAGGTCTACATCATCGCGGAATTCTTTGTAAGTTTTGCGATAGTCGCGGTCAGTGTAGATAACGCCGGGTTGATCCGGGTACTTGGCAGCTACTTCATCAAGAAGATCGCCTAAAGTCTTTTCTACAAACTTAAATGCCATGTTTCTCCTCCTTAAAATATAATATTTTATTAGTATACCTCTTAAATGTATAAATGTCAATTAATATTCATCAAATGCAGCGAGCCATGCATAAAAAAGGACGATACCGAAGTATCGTCCTCAAGGTCATTTTACATTGCGGCGGATGATCAGCGGCAGCTGCAACTGTGGCAGCGGTTCGGTGGTGCGGATGAACACCTTTTGTCGCGGATGCGGAGCTTTGCTGATGCTCATCCCCTGCTCGTCTGCCATAGAAGCGATGGTCAGCGGCAAATTGCGGCCGTCTGCCAGCAGCAATTCCAGCTTATCACCGATTGCCAGGTGATTGCGCTGTTCCAGCCACAGGCCACCGTTTTCTTGGCGCTCGGCAATAGCGCAAAAGTCCCAGCCGCGCACATAGCCGCCATCGCCATAGCGGAAAGAGTCTCCGTTTGGCGCATCGAGAGCGAAGCCGGTGCAGTATTCGCGGTGGCTGACCTTCTGCAGCTCTTCCATCCATTCCGGGCGGCAGAAATAGTTATCGCCTTCGCGCAGATAGGCGTCGATGGCGGCGCGGTAGATACGCACCACATTGGCCACATAGTATGCGCTCTTGTTGCGGCCTTCGATCTTCCAGCTGGCGTGACCGCCCTGCATCAGCTGCGGCAGCTGTTCCAGCAGGCACAGGTCTTTGCTGTTCATGATATAGGTGCCGTGGCTGTCCTCTTCCACCGGCATATAAACGCCGGGACGGCTTTCTTCGCAGATCGCATACTTCCAGCGGCAGGGCTGGGTGCAGGCGCCACGGTTGCCGTCGCGTCCGGTGAGATAGCTGCTGAGCAGGCAGCGTCCGGAATAGGACACGCACATGGCGCCGTGGACGAAAATCTCGGTGGGGATAGTGCAGCGGCGGCTGATATCCTCGGCTTCGACCAGCGAGAGCTCACGGCCCAGCACGATGCGTTCTGCGCCGGCAGCCTGCCAGAAATCGCAGGTAGCGAAGTTGACATTATTGGCCTGAGTGCTGATATGGACAGGTACCTGCGAGATAACGCGGCGGGCGGTGCTGAATACGCCGGGGTCGGCGATAATCAGCGCATCGATGCCGGCATCCGCCACCTGCAGCAGGTAGCTTTCCAGCTCATCGATATCGTTATTGCGGGCGAAGACATTGACCGCCAGGAATACCTGCTTGCCCATGCTGTGGGCAAAAGCGCAGCCTTCGCGCATTTCCTCGATGCTGAAATTGCCGGCGGCAGCGCGCAAAGAGAAGCTGGTGCCGCCAATATAGACGGCATCAGCTCCGTAGATGCAGGCAAAACGCAGTTTTTCCAAGGTGCCGGCCGGGGCCAGCAGTTCCGGTTTGACGCGAATATCAGTCAAAGCGCAGGTCTCCTTCATGATAGGCCAGATGTTCATCGTAAGTGAGGCTGAAGCGGTGGCTGCCGTCGGTCTTGGCGCGATAATAGAGGTAGTCGGTATCGGCGGGGTTGAAGACGGCATCAATAGAGGCGATGCCCGGCGCTGCGATCGGGCCGGGGGTGAGGCCCTGATTCTTGTAGAGGTTGTAGGGGCTGTCGATCTCCAGGTGTTCGTAGAGGATGCGTGCATGCTGCTCGCCGAGGATGAACTGAATGGAGCAGTCCAGCTGCAGGCGCATATTGATGTCCAGGCGGTTGTAGATAACGCTGGCGATCAGCGGTCGGTCGGCATCCACCTGAGCCTCGCGCTCGATGAGGGAGGCCATGGTGACAACTTCGTAAACGGTCAGATCCTGAGCTTTGGCCAGTTCGTCAAAGCCGTTTTCGACCCAGGCTTCTTCAAAGTGCTCCAGCAGATTGGTGATGATCTCTTCGGCGCTCCAGCGGGGCGAGATCATATAGGTATCCGGGAAAAGGAAGCCTTCCAGGCGGTATTCGCTGCCGGCGGCGGGCAGGAAGTCGAACTGGGAATAATCGCCGTTCTTGGCGGCTTCCATAAAGGTATCATAATCGCACAGCTCGGCATCGGCAAAGATCTGCGCCACTTCTTTGACCATCAGGCCTTCGGGGATGGTAACGCGGACGTCATCATCGGCAGCAACGCCCTTGATCAGCGTGGCGGCAACGGCCTTGATGCTCCAGCTGCCGGCTTCAAAAGTATAGTTACCGGCTTTCAGCTGCGAATCGATCTCGTTGATGCGGGAATAGAGCTTGAAGGAAATATCTTTTTTGGTCAGGCCGGCTTCACACAGCTGGCGGGAAATAGTAGTGGTGCTGCTGCCGGGCTGAATTTCTACACGGACGTCTTCAGCAATGGTCTGCGGCGCCAGAAAAGTACCGTAGCCGATGAGCAAAATAGCGGCAATTACCGTAATGAACAAGACAAGAAACAGCAAAAACTTCTTCATTTATGTACTCCTTTGCAGCAAAAATTACTTGCTACGCACTATTATACAACAAATTTCTGCAAAGAAAAAGCCTTACGCAAAATATTGCGTAAGGCTTTTGTTGGTAAAGTGGATTATTCGGCTTCGGCCATTTCTTCTTCGTAAGCATCGGCGACTTTGTTCCATTCGTCGTCGTCTTCGATATCGCTCAAGACTTCTTCACCGTCTTCGGTGGTGTCGAAGCGGAGAATGATAGCTTCGTCGCTGTCATAATCGTCATCCTGCGGGGCGAGAACGGCGTATTTTTTGCCTTCTACATCGAGGATAGCTTCTACAGCAAAGAGATGTTCTACATCATCTTCGTCAATCAGAGTGATCAGCGCATCGGTAGTTACTTCATCATTGAACAGTTCTTCGGTCATTATTCTATACCCCTTTCTGTTATTGGTGTTGCTGCTTTCAGTATAAGAACTTGCGGCAGAATTGTCAATCGCCTTTTGCGGATAGGCTGCCAGATAATCAAGATAGCCCTGCAAAATGAACACTGCGGCCATCTTGTCGATAACGCCCTTGCGGTTCTTGCGCGATACATCGCCTTCGATAAGATAGCGTTCCGCCGCAACGGTGGAGAGGCGCTCATCGCGGTAGCTGATCTTGCCCGGCCATACTTCGGCCAGCGCATTGCCCAGCGCTTCCGCATTTTCGGCCGAAGGGCCGCGCGTGCCGTTCATATTCAGCGGCATGCCCAGCATGATCTCTTCCACCTCGTACTGACGAACATATGCCAGCACTTCCTGCACGTCCTTTTCCATATTGGTGCGGCGGATAGTGGTGACGCCCTGCGCCGTCCAGCCAAAGGGATCGCTGACGGCCACGCCGATAGTTTTGGTGCCTACATCTAAACCGATAATGCGCATAAATACTCCTTAACAAAACGAAATACAAAACCACGGGCAGGCGGCGATGCAGTAGCCGCAGTAGAGGCATTTGCTTTTATCCCATTCCACGCCATCTTCGCCCAATTGCAGCGCCTGCTGATGGCAGCGCGCTACACAGGCGCCACAGCGGTGACAGGCTGGCTCCTTATCGAAGACCATATTGCGGTCCTGCAGCGGTATCTCCCCTGCTCTATCGGCCACGCGGCCTTCTTCCCAGGCGATATTGGTCAGCAGCTCCGCCTCCGACTTGATGCCGATGGCCACCGCATCTAAGTATTCCTGGCTAAATGCCCACTTGAGCGAAGTATCGGCGCGGCTCATCAGTGAACCACCGCCGATCGCCTTCATGCCGTAGATCAGCTTGCCTTTGTCATGCGCCTCCTGAAGTGCTGCCATCATTTCGTCGCGACTGCCGCCGCGAATGCCCACGCCCTCTGCATTAAGCATGGCGTGGATGACGTCCACATCGTCGCGGGCAGCGGCTTCGCGCACCACATCCACATGATGCGTGGAGATACCGATCATCCGCACAATGCCGTTAGACTTGGCGGTTTTCAGGTATTCCCAGCCCTCGGCACGTTCTGCGAAGGCATCATCAGGGCGCAATTCGTGCATCAGGAAGATATCGAGCGCGTTGCGGCGGAAGGCCAGACGCGCTTCTTCCACGGCGCGGGCCATCTCATCATAAGTATCCGCGTAGGATTTGGTAGAGATGATGATGGCGTCATCCTGCGGCGTAAGCGCAGCGGATAAGTACTGATAATTGATGTACTGCTGGGCGGTATCAAAGTGAGTGATGCCGGCATCGATGGCCCGGCGGATCAGCGCTGCCCCCTGCTCTACCGGCAGATCAGCGCACAGCGGGCCCATGGTCAGCGTGCCGAAGCAGATATGCGACAGGTGCTTATTCAGCTGTTTGATATCACGGTAACGCATCGGCGACTCCTTGGGCTAAATTGGCAAAAAGGGCGGCAGTTGCCGCCCTTTGTTTTAGATATTTTTCAGGTAACTGGAGACCAGCTCTTCGATCAGGTCATCGCGCTCCACTCTGCGGATCAGGTTGCGCGCCTGATTGTGGCTGGTGATATAGGCCGGATCACCGGAGATGAGATAGCCTACCAGCTGATTGATGGGGTTATATCCCTTTTCTTTCAGCGCAGCGTAAACGATGCGCAAAACTTCACTGGCTTCCAGTTCTTCTTCTTTCGGCAGGGCAAAATTAAGCGTTTCGTTGAAAAATTCCTGTTTTTCCATGCTATCCCTCCATTCGGCGGTCAGTATATGGGTAATATATTCGCTTTGGCGCGGCAATTACCTTTATTTGGCTTAGCTCAGTTTACCTTCGATGATGCTGCGGCCGCATTCCAGGGCTTTGGTAATGGATTCCTTAGAGGCATCCTTACCGCCGGCCTGAGCCATATCGGGACGGCCGCCGCCGCCACCGCCGCAAACCGCGGCAACTTCCTTGATCAGCTGGCCGCTGTGGATGCCGGCTTTCACGGCAGCCGGAGAAGCAGCGGTAACAAACTGAACTTTGTCATCGAAAGCTGCGGCTACTACGAGAGCGTATTCGCCCAGCTGTTCTTTCAGCATATCGACCATATTGCGCAGAGCAGCGGCGTCGGAAGCTTCTACCTGAGCGGTGAGCACCTTGATGCCGTTGATCTCGGTAGCGCCAGAAACGATGCTGCCCATATTGCCCTGAGCGAGTTGAGCCTGCAGCTTTTCGATTTCCTTATCCTTGGCCTTCAGTTCGGCCAGCAGGTTTTCGATGCGTTTTTCCATATCGCCGCGGTTGCTCTTCAGCAGGGCGGAGATGCGTTCCAGCTGTTCTTCCTGTGCGCGGTAAGCGGCCAGCGCGCCGGCGCCGGTCACAGCTTCGATGCGGCGCATGCCGGAACCGATGCCGCCTTCGGAGATGATCTTCACCGAGCCGATATCGCCGGTGGCCTGGCAGTGAGTGCCGCCGCAGAATTCGACGCTGTAATCGCCCATGCTGACAACGCGTACTACATCGCCGTACTTATCGCCAAAGAAGGCCAGAGCGCCGGTCTTTTTGGCATCGTCGATGCCCATTTCCTGGCAACCGATGGGCAGATTGGCGAGGATGACGGAGTTGACTTCGTCTTCGATGCTCTTCAGCTGTTCGGCAGTCAGGGGAGTGGGATAGTTGAAGTCGAAGCGCAGGCGCTGCGGGGATACCATAGAACCGGCCTGATGCAGGTGTTCGCCCAGCTGGGTACGCAGGGCCTTGTGCAGCAGGTGGGTGCAGGAATGGTTGCGGGCAGCGGCACGGCGCAGCGTTTCGTCTACCTGCATGGTGACGGTTTCGCCTACAGCGAGCTTGCCTTCGGTAACGGTGAAGTGGTTGATGATCAGGCCATTGGCCAGCTTCTGGGTATCGTCGACCACGGCTTTGCCGTTGGGGCCGCAGATAACGCCCTTATCGCCGGTCTGACCGCCGCTTTCGCCATAGAACGGAGTGGCGCTGGTGGCGAGCCAGCCTTCGGTGCCGATGATGGCTTCGTTGGCATCCTGCAGATCGAGCGCGATGGCAACGATCTCGCCGCTGGCATTCAGCGCATCATAAGCGAGGAATTTGCCGGCCTTATGTTCGGACCACAGCTGACCGAGTACGATATTGGTATCGCCGAGGCCGCCTTCTTTCTGGGCATTGCGGGATTTGGCGCGCTGAGCTTCCAGAGCAGCTTTGAAGCCTTCTTCATCCACGGTGAAGCCTTTTTCTTCGGCGATATCCTTGGCCAGGTCGAGCGGGAAGCCATAGGTATCGTAGAGCAGGAACAGATCGTCGCCGCTGAATTCGGTCTTGCCGGCAGCAGCCATCTTTTCGCTGATCTCATTGACTTTGACCATGCCGGAGGCGAGGGTCACATTGAAGCGTTCTTCTTCCATGCGGATCTCGCGGACAACGTTTTCTTTAGCCGCGACAACTTCCGGATAGGCATCGCCGAGGGAAGCTTCCACATAGGGGAAGAGCTTGTAGAGGAACGGTTCATCGAAGCCGAGAGTCTTGCCGAAGCGGGCGGCGCGGCGCAGGATGCGGCGCAGAACATAGCCGCGGCCTTCATTGGAGGGCAGGATGCCGTCGGTGATCATGAAGGAGCAGGCGCGGACATGGTCGGCGATAACGCGGAAAGCAAAGCCGCGATGATCGGCGTAGTAAGGCTGGCCGCACAGTTCGCTGATGCCGGTGATCAGCTGCTGCATGATATCGGATTCGTAGTTGCTGTCTTTGCCCTGCATAATGGAGGCAACGCGTTCCAGACCCATACCGGTATCGATGCTGGGACGGGGCAGCGGAGTCATATTGCCTTCCTTATCGCGGT
>JAFXLH010000123.1 GCA_017531315.1 Bacillota bacterium | reverse complement strand
GCGTGCCCGAGCCCTCTCAGTCGGCTGCGCTGACAGCTCCCCCAGAGGGGGAGCCGAGGGGTTCTCGCGGGGGTGCGCAGCGTGCCCGGGCCCTCTCAGTCACCTAACGGTGACAGCTCCCCCAGAGGGGGAGCCAAGGGGTTCTCGCATCATACGCAGCGTACCCGACAGCTCCCCTACTCTTCCAGCAGGGCGTCCAGCTTGGCTACTACTTCCAGCTGCTTGTTCGGGTAGAGGTGGCTGTAGGTCTCCATGGTGGTCTGCACCTTTTCGTGGCCGAGCCTTTCTGCGATCAGCAGCGGGGAAAAGCCCAGCTCTACCAGCAGGCTGGCGTGGCTGTGGCGGATATCGTGGATGCGGATGCGCTTGACGCCGCTCTTGCGGCAGCCGCGCTCCATCTCGTTCACCAGATGCGTCTTGGCGCAGCCAAAGAGGCGGCGCTCCCCGCCCTCGCCCGGCAGCTGCGCTATGTAGCGCTTCAGGCAGCGCGCCAGCACCGCCGGCATGGTCACCACGCGGTTGCTCTTGGGCGTCTTGGGCGGCAGGATGAAGTCTTGCCGGTGCAGCCGCTGCAGGCTCTTATTGATGCTGATCTCGCCGCGCTCGAAGTCGACATCTGCCACCGTGAGCGCCAGCAGCTCGCCCTTGCGCATGCCGGTGTAGTAGAGCGTGGTGAAGATGGCCTCGGTCTGCGGCTTATCCTGCACGGCGGCGATGAAGGCGGCGAACTCGTCGCGTGTCCAGAAGAGCATCTCTTCCGCCCGCTTCTTGCCGATGGTGCCGGCCTTGTGGCAGGGGTTCTCTTTCAGCCCGTAATACTTCACCGCGTAGTTGAAGATGGCGGTGAGCTGGTTATTGATGTACTTCAGGTAGGTGGGCGAATAGGGCTGGCCGGCCTCGTCGCGCCAGGCGGTGAGCGAATTCTGCCAGCGGCGCACGTCGGTGGCCTGAATGGCGGAAAGCGCCATGTGGCCGAAATAGGGCTCGATCTTCTGATCGATGATGAAGTGCTTGTTGGCCAGCGTGGTGGGCTTCAGGCGCGTTTCCATATCCTTGAAGTAGAGCGCGATGAAATCGCGGAAGCTCATGCCGAGGCTGGCGGTGGCCTGATTCAGGTAGTCGCGCTCCCATTGCAGCGCCGCCTTTTTGGTGGCGAAGCCGCGCTTCTTCTTGTGGATGACGCGGCCCGTCCAGTCCTTCACACGTATCTGCGACATCCAGCGTTCCGTCTTGCCGTCTTTGGTTACAGACATAAAAAATCCCCTTTCCCTGCGCGGCGCGGCCGCGAATTTTGTTGATATTACACGCAAATTGCTGGCTACAATTTGGCTACAAAAGAATAATCCACAAAAAGCCCTGCTACAGCGATTTTGGCACCGATTTTTGATGGAAAATGCCCTCTTTTTGCCCTGTAATCGGCACAGTTTGTCGTAGTTTCCTCCCTCTTCCTGCCGCCGCTGCCGGTGACAGCCGCCCCCCGCCACCAAAGCAAAAAAGGGCGATACCAAACGGTATCGCCCCAATGCTGTTATAAAGAACTATCGTCTTATTGACTTTATTTTTGCGGAACTTCGATCAGTCCCAGCTGCATTTTCCACAGCAGCACCCGCTGTACGGATTCATCGAGCCGCGCTTCGGCGATGCGGCCCTGATAGACGGCCTCGATGACCGCGGGGATCTGGCGGTGATAATCGCTGCAGCAGAGCATATCATTGCCGGATAAGATGGCCTGCACCGCAGCCTCTTCGATGCTGTAATGCTCTTCGATGGCGTCCATCTTCAGGTCGTCGCAGATGATCACGCCGTCGAAATCCAGCCCCTCGCGCAGCAGCATATGCACCGCCTGCGACAGCGAGGCCGGGTTCTGCTCATCCATGCAGGTGACGGTATTGTGCGCGATCAGTACCGCATCCGCGCCTGCCTCGATGCCGGCGATGAACGGCTGCAGGTGCAGATTCAGATAATCTTCCCAGTCGGCGGTATCGGTAGCGGCACTTTCGTGCGTATCTACGTTATCTCCGTAGCCGGGGAAATGCTTCAGCACCGCGCCGAGGCCCGCCGCCTCGTACTCGCCCACCACCGTACGCACAAATTCGCCGGTGAGGTCCGCATCGTCGCTGAAGCTGCGGCCGCCCATGTAGCTGCTCTCGGCGCTGACATCGGCTACCGGGCTCAAATTGACATTGATGCCAAGCCCCAGCAGCAGCTGCGCTTTTTCTGCCGCATCGGCGGCGATAGCTGCGAAGCCGCCCTCGGCATAGACGCGCTGCGGCGAAGCGAAGGGCTGCTCGCGGTACTGCTTATAGGCGCTGGCGCGCACCACGCCGCCGCCCTCTTCATCGGTAGCGATGATCAGCGGCAGCTTGGCCTCTGCCTGATAATCCGCCAGCACCTGCTGCAGCTCCGCCGGAGTGCGGCCGGCAAAATCGCGGCCGAACAGCACATAGCCGCCCAGATGATAGGTGGTGATATCGCTTAAGGAATTCACCTGCGGGCAGCGGCAGAGGAAGAGCTGGCCCACCTTTTCGTCCAGCGTCATCTCCGCGATCAGTTCTGCCGCATACAGCTCTTCGGCGCTGGGCGGCGCGGGCGGCAGGGGTCGTTCTACCTGCTCTTTTTCTCCCATATCCGCGCCGCAGGCGGCGAGCGCCAGCAGCAGCGGGAATATCAGCAATAAGGCAAATCTACGCATAATGACCTCTTTTGCCCTATTCCGTGGGGCCAAAGCCGACACAGAAATAGGTGGTGATGTCGTCCATCTGCTGCGCCCCGGCGATGGCTGCCGCCGAGGTATGCGCGCCGATGACCGGCTGCCAGCCATTATCGGCAGCCAGATCGAGCAGCGCTGCCAGCAAAGTGGGCGCGTCTAAGTATTCGCTGTTCATCTGCGCTATCCTGCCGCTATTCAGCTCCAGCAGCGCCGCTTCCGTCTCCGCATCGCGCTCCGCCGCCTGCTCTACGCTTAAGTGGTGGGAAAAATCGATGCTGGCCACGAGCAGCGCCCCGGCCTCCAGCTGCGGCTGCAGCGCGGCGAACAGCTCTGCCACCCTGGCGGTATCGTAGCCGTAGTGGAAGATCAGCGGCAGCACCGGCACATCCGGCAGGTAATAGGCGAGGAACGGCGCCAGCACGCCGATGCTGTGCTCGTTTTCTATCTGCTGCTCGTCTATCTGCAGCAACCCCTGCGCCGCCAGGTCTTCGGCAAGCTGGGCATCCACGCTCACCCCGCCGTAGCAGCTGAGCCAGCCGCGGGTAGAGGCGGTGACGGCGTGGCCGCTGTTGGCGTGATTGGGGCCGATGATGATGATAAGCGGCGGCGTGGTTTCCGCATCTGCCACCGTAGCAAGCGAGGAGCTGATCAGCTGCGCCGCCGTGCCGTGATGCGGCAGTACCAGCGCCTTCAGCTCACGCGGATAATCATAGGGCGTAGCGGCAGCCACCGCCTGCGCCGCCAGCTTATCGCTGATGAAGCGGGAGCTGTCGATGGGTGAGGGCGCGGCGGTGGGCAGCATCACCGCGGCACTATCGGAAACAGAAAGGGAAGGAGCGGAGGCTCCTTCCCCAATGTTGTGCGGGAGATCGACCTCCGCCCCGCAGCCGCCCATAATGAGCAGCGCCAAGAGCAGAATGATCAATTTTCGCATATGTGTGCTCCTTATAGGGATAACAAAATCAAAACCTAAACCCTAATTCGTCTCCGCATAAACAGCCCCGTAAACAAGGCCGCAGGGGCGCAGCTGTACCGGGTCGTACCGCAAGCCCCGAGAACGCAGTATACGGGGCTGTTTATCGCGGACGTAGCTCTATTGCTGAAGTTCCAACGTCGCTTCGTTTCCGCTTACAACCACATCCGCATACGTGGCATGGCGGAGATACGGCGCATCGGCGGTGAATTCGCCTTCCATGGTCATGCGGGCGTAATAGCTGAAGCTGACGGTCTGCGCGCCGCGGCCGTTGTGCAGCACGGCGAATTGCAGCTGGCGATCCTCTTCATCGATGAAGCCGACATTCTGAGAGCTGTTCTTGCCATCCATGACGATGAAATCCAGGCCCGCGGGCAGGAAATCGGTGAGGATGTAGTAGTCGGCAGGGGCGCCTTCGGCAAAATCCACGGTGAAGCTGACGCGCACCCGCGCCGCCTTATCGCCGGTGACAATGCCGCCATCCTGCGCGTTGTAGCTGCGGCGTACCTGCAGCTGCTCCGCCACCTCGCCGCCGCTTTCCGGCAGCTTGCCATAGGCGGTGTAGAGGCTGGTCACATATACCTCGCCGCTGATATTGCTGATCTTGATCTCATCG
>JAFXLH010000122.1 GCA_017531315.1 Bacillota bacterium | reverse complement strand
CTGACTCCGGAGCAGTTCGACGAAGTGGTGAAAAAAGTACACAAAGTCCGTGCGGCAGTAGAAGACTGAGCCGCAGGGGAGAGGAGAGAGCAATATGGATAATATGCAGAAAGCTACCGTCGGCATCGTTGGCCTCGGCCTCATCGGCGGCTCTTATGCCAAGGCGCTGCAGGAAAACGGCAAATACCGTGTGCTGGCCTATGATATCGATAACAGCGTTCTCGGCTTTGCCAAAATGACCGGCGCTATCAACGGCAGCCTCATCGATGAGAACCTGCCCGAATGCGATTATCTGCTTATCGCCCTCTACCCGCAGGCTACGGAAAGCTACCTCAATGCCAATGCCCACCGCATCAAAAAAGGCGCGCTGGTCGTCGATACCGTGGGCACCAAGCAGGGCATCTGCCTCTTCGGCCAGCAGCTGGCCAAAGAGCACGGCTTTATCTTCTGCGGCGGCCACCCGATGGCCGGCACGCAGTTTTCCGGCTTCAAGTATGCCCGCGCCAGCCTCTTCCACAATGCGGTGATGATCCTCACCCCCAAGCCCAACGAAGACCTGCATGTGCTGGATAAGCTGAAGACCTTTTTCCTCGATTGCGGCTTTGCCCGCATCAATATCACCACGCCGGAAAAGCATGACGAAGTGATCGCCTTCACCTCGCAGCTGGCCCACGTGGTCTCCAATGCCTACATCAAGAGCCCCACGGCGCTGATGCAGCGCAACTTTTCCGCCGGCAGCTACAAGGATCTGACCCGTGTGGCCCGCCTGAACGAAGAGATGTGGACGCAGCTGTTTATGGAAAACAAGGACAATCTGCTCTTCGAGCTGGATACCATCATCGCCAATCTGCAGGAATACCGCGATGCTTTGGCCGATGAAGACGCGCCGCGTCTGAAAGCGCTGCTGCGCGACGGCCGTATTATTAAAGAAAGGACGCTCAACGGTGAAAGAAATCCGCATTAAAACTACCCGCGAATATTCGGTACTGGTAGGCCACGGCGCGGTGGCGGAGCTGCCACAGCGTCTGCCCGCGCTCACCTCGGCCCGCCGCCTGCTCATCGTCACCGATGACAATGTCGCCCCGCTGCATCTGCCTGCGCTGGAGCAGCAGCTCACCGGCTACGAGCTGCATCATCTGGTGCTGCCGCATGGCGAAGAGCATAAGAACCTCGATACTATCGTAGATATCCTCACCTGCCTGAAAAGCTGCGGCTTCGACCGCAACGACCTGGTCATCGCCCTTGGCGGCGGTGTGGTAGGCGATATGGCCGCCTTTGCCGCCTCCATCTATATGCGCGGCATCAGCTTTATCAATATCCCCACCACGCTGCTGGCACAGGTGGATTCTTCCGTCGGCGGCAAGACCGGCGTCGATTTCGGCGGCGCCAAGAATATCGTCGGCAGCTTCCATCAGCCGCTATTGGTAATCTGCGATACCGCCTATCTCAGCACCCTGCCGCCCGCCGTTTTTGCCGATGGCTGTGCGGAAGTGATCAAGTATGCCTTTATCGACGATGCCGAACTGCTCGAGCTGATCGACCGCGGCATCGCTGCCAATATCGAAGCGGTGGTCAGCCGCTGCGTGGAAAATAAGGGCCGTATCGTGGCCGGTGACGAAGCCGACCGCGGCCAGCGCGCCCTGCTCAATCTTGGCCATACCGTGGGTCATGCGGTAGAAGCGCTGAGCGACTACCAAATCAGCCACGGCAGCGCGGTGGCTATCGGCCTCCATGTGATCACCGCCGCCGCCGAACAGGCCGGATTATGCGAAGCCGGGGTGCAGCAGCGCCTCGCCGCCACGCTTAGCGCCAACAACCTGCCGCTTGCCTGCCCCTATGGCGCAGAAGCGCTGCTGGAGCGTATCCGCAGCGATAAGAAGGTCAGCGGCGATGGCATCAGCGTCATCCTGCCGCAAAAAATGTGCAGCAGCCGCATCGAAAAAATGAGCTTCGATCAGCTGCTTACCCTGCTCAAAGGAGTATTGGCATGAGCACCGTCACCGTTTTTCCCTCTGAGCTTGCAGGTACTGTCACCGGCATCTCCTCCAAGTCCTATCTGCATCGCCTGTTGATGTGCGCGGCTCTCTCCGGCACGGCTACGGATATCTCCTTCCGCGGCCTTTCCAATGATGTGCAGGCCAGCATCAGCGCCGTATCCGCTCTTGGCGCTGCTGTTACCGCCGCCGATGGCCTGCTGCAGGTGCGCCCCGCGCCCCGCGCCGCCGCCATCGATGTGGGCGAAAGCGGCTCTACCTTCCGCTTCATCCTGCCGCTGCTGGCAGCCCATACGGCAGAGGAAACCGTCATCACCGGCTCCGATTATCTGGCCGGCCGCCCGATCAGCCCGCTTTACGAAGAGCTGATCGCCCACGGCGCTGCGATATCGGAAAAAGGCCGCTTCCCGCTTAGCGTGGCCGGGCCGCTCATGGGCGGCACGTATCGCATCCCCGGCAATATCTCCAGCCAGTTCGTCACCGGGCTGCTGCTGGCGCTGCCGCTGTGCGCGGAAGACAGCGAGATCATTGTCGACGGCCCGCTGCAATCCAAACCCTATGTAGATATCACCATCGAATGCCTGGCGCAGTTTGGCGTCGGCGTAGAAGAAATAGCGGGCGGCTACCGCATCCGCGGCGGCCAGCGCTACAGCTCTCCCGGCCGCATCGCCTGCGAAGCCGACCACAGCAATGCCGCCTTTTTCCTCGCAGCAGGTGCGCTGTCTGATGCCGGGGCAGGGGTGAGCGGCTTGAAGCTGCCCAGCGCTCAGGGCGACAGCGCCGCCATCCGCATCCTGCAGGCAGCCGGCGCGCAGTGCATCCAGCAGGGCGCGGACACCCTGTTCCGCCGGGGCGAGCTTATCGCGCAGGATATCGATGCTACCGATATCCCCGATCTGGTGCCCATCCTCTCGCTGGTGGCGGCCATGTCCACCGGCACTAGCCGCATTTACGGCGCCGAGCGCCTGCGCTACAAAGAAAGCGACCGCCTCCATACTGTCGCCACCCTGCTGAACGCCCTCGGCGCGCAGGTGGAAGAGCAGGCGGATGGGCTGATCATTACCGGTCGCCCGCAGCTGAAAGGCGGCGTGACGGTGAGCAGCTACAACGATCACCGCATCGCCATGACGGCGGCCATCGCGGCCTGCTTTGCCGCCGAGCCGGTCACCATTACCGATTTTCAGGCTGTCAACAAGTCCTACCCGGATTTTCTTACAGATCTGGCCGCCATTGGCGGCATTTACCGCAAGGAGGTGGAATGATGTCCCGCTATCAGGGCAGAAAGCTTTCTTTTGATATCTTCGGCGCCAGCCATGCGGAAAGCATCGGCGTAGTTATAGAGGGCATCCCTGCCGGCATCCGCATCGATGAAGCGCAGCTCATGGCCTTTATGGCCCGCCGCGCCGCCAGGAAAGCCGCCTATTCCACCACCCGCCGCGAACCGGATAAGCCCGTGTTCACCAGCGGCGTCAAAGACGGCGTCACCACCGGCGAAACACTTACCGCCGTCATCTACAATACCGATACCCGTTCCAAGGATTACAGCCAGCTGGTCATCACCCCGCGCCCCGGCCACGCCGATTATCCGGCGATGGTCAAGTACGGCGATAAGTACGACTACCGCGGCGGCGGCCCCTTTTCCGGCCGCATGACCGCGCCGTGGTGCATCCTCGGCGCTATCGCCAAGTCGGCGCTGGAGCAGCAGGGCATCATCATCGGCTCGCATATCCTCTCCGTGGGCAATATCGGCGAAAAGCGCTTCGATGCGGTGCATATCGATGCCGCTACGCTGCAGCAGCTGCAACAGCTGGATTTTGCCACGCTCGACCCGGCCAAGGGCGCAGCGATGCTGGCTGCTATCGAGGCGGCCCGCGCCGATGCAGACTCTTTGGGCGGCGTGGTGGAAGCTGCCGCCGTGGGGCTGCCCTGCGGTCTGGGCGGCGAGCTGTTCGACGGGCTGGAATCGCGCCTGGCCCGGCTGATTTTCGGCATCCCGGCGGTGAAGGGGCTGGAGATAGGCCTCGGCTTTGAGGCAGCGGAGCTGAAGGGCAGTCAAAACAACGATCCCTTCTATTATGACGGCGATGTGGTAAAGACCCGCACCAACAACCACGGCGGTCTGCTGGGCGGCATCACCAGCGGTATGCCGCTGATCGTCCGCACCGCCTTCAAGCCCACTCCATCCATCGGCAAGCCGCAGCAGACGGTGGATGTGGTGAAAAAAGAAATGCCGGGCTGATCATCCATGGCCGCCACGATGCCTGCATCGTACCGCGCACTCTGCCGATAGTAGAATCGTGCCTGGCTATCGCTATCTGGGATGAATTACTGTAAAAGGAGAACCTGACCATGGGAATGGAAGAATATCGTCAGCACATCAATGAGATCGACGAACAGATCGTCAAGCTGTACAAAGAAAGACTGGCCGTGGCGGATGAGATCGCTCTCTATAAAAAGGCCAACGGTATGCAGGTACGTGATGCCGCGCGCGAGCGCCAGCTGATGGAGCGCATCGCCGAAATGGCCGGCGAAGAGGACGAAAACGCCGTGCGCTGCCTCTATTCGCTGATGCTGGAGCTGTCCCGCGCCCGCCAGAACGGCGTGGTCAGCGGCCCTACCGAGCTGTCCAAACGCATGGATGATGCGCTGGCCTCTACCCAGCCGCTCTTCCCGGAAAAGGCCGTGGTGGCGGTGCAGGGCACGGATGGCGCTTATTCGCAGCAGGCCGCGCAGAAGCTGTTCAAATACCCCTCGCTGATGTTCTTCAATTCTTTTGATAAAGTTTTCAGCGCCGTAGATAAGGGCCTGTGCCGCTATGGCATCCTGCCGCTGGAAAACTCCACCGCCGGCTCGGTCAATCAGATCTACGATGCGATGTTCAAGTACAATTTCTCCATCGTCCGCACTGCCCGCATTCAGGTATCCCATGTGCTGGCCGCGCCGCATGGCGTGAAATTGGCGGATGTGAAGGAGATCTACTCTCATGAGCAGGCTATCTGGCAGAGCAACCGCTTCCTCGGTACGCTTTCCGGCGTCAAGGTAGTCCCGTGCGAAAATACCGCCATCGCCGCCCAGCGCGTCAAAGACAGCGGCCGCAAGGATATGGCTGCCATCTGCTCCATGGATTGCGCCGATATCCACGGCCTCAATGTGCTGGCCTCCAATGTCTGCGATAACAGCAATTACACCCGCTTCATCTGCATCTCCAAAAAGCCGGAGATCTACCCCGGCGCGGATAAGACCAGCATCATGATGGTACTGCCGCATCGCGCCGGCTCTCTGTATAAAGTGCTGTCCCGCCTCAACGTGATGGGCATCAACCTGAACAAGCTGGAAAGCCGCCCGCTGCCGGATCGCAATTTCGAGTTCATGTTCTACTTCGATATCGAAGAATCCATCTATTCCCCGTCGCTGAAGCGCCTGCTCTGCGAGCTGGAGCAGGAAGCGGTAGAGTTCCGCTACCTCGGCAGCTATTCGGAGGTCATGTAAATGCGCTGCGGTCTTATCGGCAAAAAGCTGGGTCACAGCTATTCGCCGCAGATACACGCGCTGCTGGCCGATTACAGCTACGAGCTGTTCGAGCTGGATGAGCAGCAGCTGGCGGATTTCTTTGCCGCGGCGGATTTTGACGGCGTCAATGTCACCATCCCCTACAAGCAGACGGTGATGCCCTACTGCGCGCATATTGATGCGGCGGCGGAAAAGATCGGCTGTGTCAATACCGTGGTCAACCGTGGCGGCGTGCTCACCGGCTACAATACCGACTATTACGGCTTCCGCACCCTGCTGCACAGCCTCTGCGATATCAGAGGCGGCAAGGCGCTGATCTTAGGCGGCGGCGCTTCGTCGAAAACTGTGCGCGCCGTCATCGAGGACGAGGGAGGCACGGCGGTGGTCATCTCCCGCAGCGGCGGCCCCGGCTGCAATTATGCGGATATCGCCTGCCACTATGCGGATACGCGGCTGATCGTCAACACCACGCCCGTGGGTATGTACCCCAATACGCTGGAAAGCCCGCTCGACCTCAGCGGCTTCACGCAGCTATCGGCGGTGGCGGATATCATCTACAATCCGGCGCGTACCCAGCTGCTGCTGGATGCGGAACGCCTCGGCATCCCCTGTGCCAACGGCCTGCTGATGCTGGCGGCGCAGGCAGAAGCGGCGGCGAAGCTGTTCACGGATAGCGACACTACCGCAGCGAGCGCGGCGGAGATACGCGATATCATCGCCAAGGAGCAGCAGAATATCGTGCTCATCGGCATGCCCGGCTGCGGCAAAAGCAGCATCGGCAATGCCATAGCCGACCGCCTTGGCCGGCGGTTCGTGGATAGCGATGCGGAAGTGCTGCGGATGTTCGGCCGCACGCCGGAAGCTATTATCAATGAAGACGGCGAGGCCGCCTTCCGCGCCTGCGAAACGGCGGCGCTGCAAGAGCTGTGCAAGCAATCGCAGCTGGTCATCGCTACCGGCGGCGGCGCGGTGACCCAGCCTGCCAATGCCGACATCCTGCGCCAGAACGGCATCATCGTCTGGCTGCAGCGGGAGCTGGGCGAGCTGGCCCGCGACGGCCGCCCGCTTTCGGCCGGGGATGGCGCGCTGGAGCGCCTCTACGCCGAGCGCCAGCCGCTCTATGCGGCGCTGGCCGATATCCGCATCAGCAACGATGCCGCGCCGGATGCGGTGGCGGAGCGCTTGCTGCAGCAGTTATGAGCAAAGGAGCTACTATGCTGGAAGTGGTGGCGGCGCTGATCTGCCGCGAAGACAAATACCTCATCTGCAAGCGCGCCGCGCACAAAAGCAATGGCGGCCTGTGGGAATTCCCCGGCGGCAAGATCGAAGCAGGGGAGACGCCGCAGGCGGCGCTGCAGCGCGAATGCGCGGAAGAGCTGGCGGTGCAGCTGAATGTGGGAGAAATGCTGCTGCAGGTGACGCACAGCTACCCCCATGCTACCATCCACCTGCAGCTGTTTGCCTGCACGGTGGCAGATGGCGAGCCGCAGCCGCTGGAGCATCAGCAGATCTGCTGGGTGAGCCGGGCAGAGCTGGCGCAATACCAGTTCAGCCCCGCCGATCAGTATTTTGTGGAAAAGCTGATATAACGCAGATAAACGCCGCGAAAGCGGCGTTTTTTGTTGCCGCAAAATGCAACATTTGCCTATATTTTGTCGATTGATGCTATTGCCTCATATTTGTATAATATATTGTAGAAGTTTTTAAAAAACCGCTGGTACTTCACCTTTTTATCACCAAAACATCATTTGAAGCTTTTGTCGAATTATTATATACTTGTCTATCATCTTGGTATTTTGCAGGGAGTTTTTCGTTTATGCTGATTGAAGATCTGCAAGGATTGGCGCTGGGTATCGATATCGGTTCCACCACGGCCAAAGTGGTGGTGCTGGATAACGGCGCTATCGTATACGAAAAATATGAACGCCATCTTTCTCAGGTACGGCAGAAGACGGCCGAGCTGCTGCAGCAGGTAGCACCGCTGCTGGCAGGGCGTGAATTCACGCTGGCCATCTCCGGCTCGGCGGGCCTGGGCCTGGCCGAAGCCGCCCACCTGCCCTTCGTGCAGGAGGTCTATGCCACCAGCGAGATCGTCCGCCGCCTGCAGCCGGAGACCGGTGTGGTCATCGAGCTGGGCGGGGAAGACGCCAAGGTCATCTTCTTCAAGGGCGGCCTGGATGAGCGCATGAACGGCAGCTGTGCCGGCGGCACGGGCGCTTTTATCGACCAGATGGCGGTACTGCTGGATATGAGCGTGGAAGAAATGGACGCCGCCAGCCTGCAGCATAGCCGCATTTACCCCATCGCCTCCCGCTGCGGCGTCTTCGCCAAAACCGACATCCAGCCGCTGCTCAATCAGGGCGCGCGCAAAGAGGATGTGGCTGCCAGCATCTATCAGGCCGTGGTCAATCAGACCATCGCCGGGCTGGTGCAGGGCCGCCGCATCGAGGGCAAAGTGATGTTCCTCGGCGGCCCGCTCTTCTACTGCCGCGGTCTGCGCGAACGCTTCATCGAAACGCTGGCGCTGACGGAAGACCGCGTCATTTTCCCCGAATATGCCCGCTTCGCCGTCGCTATCGGCGCGGCGCTGTACGGCCACAGCAACGGCGAAAAGCTGACGCTGGAAAGCCTGCAGCAGCGCCTTACGCAGATCAGCGGCAAGATCGGCGCTTCCCGCGAATCGCTGCCGCCGCTCTTTGCCGATGAGGCGGAGTACGAAGCCTTCCGCGCCCGCCACAGCAAGGCCGATGTGGAACGGCTGGATATTGCCGAATACAGCGGCGACGCCTATCTCGGTATCGACTGCGGCAGCACCACCACCAAGCTGGCGCTGATCAGCGCCGACCGCTGCCTGCTCTATTCCTACTACAGCTCCAACCGCGGCAATCCGGTAGAGATCATCCGCGCCCAACTGCAGCATATCTATGAGCTGTGCGGCGACCGCATCCGCATCTGCGGCAGCGCGGCCACCGGCTATGGCGAAGAGCTGATCAAAAATGCCTTTGGCGTGGATGAGGGCCTCGTCGAGACCATCTCCCACTATACCGCCGCCCGCCATTTCCACCCGGATGTCGACTTCATCCTCGATATCGGCGGTCAGGATATCAAATGCTTCAAGATCCGCAATGGGGCTATCGATTCGATCATGCTCAATGAGGCCTGCTCCTCCGGCTGCGGCTCTTTTATCGAAACTTTCGCCCGTTCCATGGGCTACGAGGTGCAGGAATTTGCCGCGCGCGGCCTCAAGGCGCAGCATCCGGTCAATTTAGGCTCCCGCTGCACCGTATTTATGAACTCCTCGGTCAAGCAATCGCAAAAAGACGGCGCTACGGTAGAAGATATTTCCGCCGGGCTTTCCGTCAGCGTAGTCAAAAACGCCATCTATAAAGTCATCCGCGCCAATTCCCCGCAGGAACTGGGGCAGAATGTGGTAGTACAGGGCGGCACCTTCCACAATGATGCGGTGCTGCGCGCCTTCGAGCTGGAAATGGGCTGCCATGTGATCCGCCCCGCCATCGCCGGGCTGATGGGCGCATACGGTGCGGCGCTGCACGCGATGCGCTTCGGGCAGAGCAGCCTGATCAGCGCGGCAGAACTGGCCGATTTCAGCCACACCTCCACCACCACGCTGTGCCGCGGCTGCACCAACCACTGCCACCTGACCATCAACATCTTCCCGGACGGCCGCAAATTCATCTCCGGCAACCAGTGCCAGAAGGGTCTGGGCAACGCAAAAGCCGCTGAAGAGCTTCCCAATTTGCACGCCGTAAAGCGCGGCATGCTGGAGGAACTCAAAGGCGTTCCCGGTCCGCGCGGCAAGCTGGGCCTGCCGCTGGCGCTGGGCATGTATGAGCTTGCGCCCCTGTGGCACGCGCTGTTCACCAAGCTGGGCTTCGAGGTTGTTCTGAGCGGTCTCTCCACCCGCAGGACCTATGAAAAAGGCCAGTTCTCCATTCCCTCTGATACCGCCTGCTACCCGGCCAAGATCATGCACGGCCACATGGAGCAGCTGATCGAAGAAGGTGTGGACCACATCTTCTACCCCTGCCTGAGCTACAACATCG
>JAFXLH010000121.1 GCA_017531315.1 Bacillota bacterium | reverse complement strand
GCCGGATTTTGCCGCGCGCTATGACGGCTTCACCGAGCGGGCTATGGCCGACCTCACTTCGCTGATCGCCCCGGCGCTCACGGTGGTGGATTGCAGCCGTGGGCAGGCCGGGTATCAGCCGCTTGCTACCGACGGGCTGGTGGCCGGCTTCGATGCGGCGGCGGTGGATATGGTGCTGGCGACGGCGGGCGGTCTGCCCATCGAGGGCCTCACCGCGGTGCAGCTGGCCAAGCAATACGGCCTCACCACCGCATCCCCGCAGGATATCCACATTATCGGCGCAGACCTGCGTAAATTGATGAAGACTCCGCCCGCTGCGGCAGCACCGGCGCTGGATGATAAAAGGATTTTGCACTAAAACTGCATCAAAAGGAGAAAAATTATGGTAAATCTTGCTGAAAAAGCTGCTTATATCGACCACACCCTGCTTTCTGCCACTGCTACCGCTGCGGATATCAGCCGCGTCTGTGCTGAGGCTAAGGAGCTGCACACCGCCTCCGTCTGCGTGATGCCCTATTTCGTGCCGCAGGTATCGGAAGAGCTGAAAGACAGCGGCGTGCTGACCTGCGTGGTGGTCGGCTTCCCGCTGGGCGCCGTCTGCACCGAGATCAAGGCCGAAGAAGCCCGCCTGGCCGTAGAGCAGGGCGCGGAAGAGGTGGATATGGTAGTGAACCTTTCTGCCCTGAAGAGCGGCGACATCGCCTATGTGCAGAAGGACATCACCGCCGTGGTGGAAGCCAGCAAGCCCGCCGCGGTGAAAGTTATCATCGAGACCTGCTACCTGACCGAAGAAGAAAAAGTGCTGCTCTGCCAGCTCTCCGTCAAGGCGGGCGCGGCCTTCGTCAAGACTTCCACCGGCTTCGGCAAGGGCGGAGCTACTGCCGCCGACGTGGCGCTGATGCGTAAGACCGTAGGCGATGCCTGCGGCGTCTAGGCTTCCGGCGGCATCCGCAGCATGGAAGCGATGGAAGAGATGATCAATGCCGGCGCGAACCGTATTGGCTGCAGCGCGGGTGTAAAGATCATGGAGGAATATAAAGCGCTGTAAGCGCGGCCGGACAAATAGCCGTTTTGGCGGCGTTGCTGCCATTATACTTAATCTACATACTATCAGCGGAGCTACCTCTCCGTATTGGGCGGCTTGGCAAAAGCCGCCCTTTTGGCTAAAAGGAGCATTTATGGTTTGTCGTTTGGTCATCGGTGCGGCCGGCGCCGGTAAAACCGCATATTGCTTAGATCAGCTGGTGCAGCTGCAGCAGCAGGACCCCGGCGGCAGCCCCGTCTACTACATACTGCCGGAGCAGTCTACCTTTATCCACGAGCGGATGCTGGCTGCCCGCTGCGGCGCTTTTTCGCGCATCCGCGTTTGCAGCTTCCGCCGTCTGGCGCAGGAAGCGCGGCGTATCTATGGCGGTGCGCCCTTAAAGAGCCTTTCCGATACCGGGCGCAGCATGGTGATGAATCGCGTGCTCAATGAACTGCGTCCGCGCCTGCAGGTCTATGGCGCGCCCACGCTGCAAAACGGCTTCGCCGGCGAGCTGGTCTCGCTGATGGAGGAGCTGCGTAATTTCGGCGTGACGGAAGAGCAGCTGCAGGATGCCGCCACCGGAGCGCTGCAGCAAAAGCTGGAAGACCTGCTGCTCATCTATCAGAGCTATTGCGCCATTATCGAAGACGGCTACCGCGACTTCGTGGAAGAGCTGGAATATTTGGCCGCCGCCATCAATGAGCAGGGCTTTTTGCAGGGGGCGACCGTGTTTATCGACGGCATCAGCGACTTCAACCCGCGTGAGCTGGTGGTGCTGGAAGCGCTGATGCGCCACACCGCCCGGCTGGAATGCACGCTGCTGCTCTCGCCGGAGGCGGTGCGCCGCCAGCCCGCCCGCCAGAGCGTCTTCTACCCCAGCTGGCAGCTGCTGCAAAAGCTGACTGCCTGCGCCGGGCGCGCCGGGGTAGAGGCGGAACGCCTGCTGCTGCCCGGCCATGCCCGCTTCGCCGATGCGGAGGATCTGCTCATCCTGACCCGCCTGCTGGAAGGCGCGCCGCTCAGCTACGCCGAGCCCACTCCGCATCTGCACCTGACTGCCGCCGCCGATAAGCGCCAGCAGGTGCTGTTTGCCGCGCATAAAATCAGGCAGCTGGTGCGGGAAAAGGGCTACCGCTACCGCGATATCAGCGTCATCATGCGCGACAGCACGCCCTATGCGGAAGACATCGCGGAAGTTTTTACCGAACTGGAAATTCCCTACTTCATCGATAGCCGCCAGAGCCTGCTTTATCATCCGCTGGTGGAATTTTGCCGTGCCGCGCTGGAGCTGCGCGAGCGCGGCTGCACGCAGACCGCCATTTTCCGCTACCTGAAGAGCGGCCTCGCACCGCTCATGCCCGATGAGGTGGATCTGCTGGAAAATTACTGCCTCGCCGCCGGCATCCGCCCGCGTGAGTGGTTTGCCGCCGATCCGTGGCAGCTGCGCCGCCGCCAGCGCGTACTGCGCGGTCTGGATGAGGACGAGGTGCAGGCCTATATTGAGCATATCGATGCGCTGCGCCGCCGCGCTGTGCTGGGGCTGGAGGCGTTTTTGTCCGTGCCGCAGCCGTGCGCGATGCGCGAGCTGACCGCCGCCCTGCGCGCCCTGCTGGATGCGGTGGGCGCGGCAGATACGCTGGATAGCTGGCAGCAGCAGGCGATAGAGCGCAGCGATGCGGAAGCCGCTGCTGTGCACCGTCAGGCTGCCGCTGCGGTGGACGAGCTGCTGGCCGAGGCCGAGCAGCTGCTGGGCGAAGTGCCGCTCGATGCCGCACAGAGCCAGCGCATCTTAGAGGCGGGCTTCGAAGCGCTATCGCTGGCGCTGATCCCGCCGGGGCTCGATCAGGTGCTGATAGCCAATTTGCAGCGCAGCCGTCAGGGCGAGCTGAAGGCCGCCATCGTGCTGGGGCTGAATGCGGACGAGCTACCGCAGAAGACCGATGCCGGCGCGGTGCTGAGCGACCGCGAACGCGCCGAGCTGGAGCAGCGCGGGGTACAGCTGGCACCCGATACGCTGCAGCGCCAGCTGGCGGAAAATCAGCTGGCCTATGTGGCGCTGACCCGCTGCGGCGGCGAGCTGTACTTAGCCTATGCGCTGACCGACGGCGCGGGCAAGGAGCTGGCCGTATCGCCGCTTATCTCCCGCATCCGCCGCGCCTTCCCGCAGCTGCAGCTGCACTATTACCGGCAGGATGGCGAAGTGGCCGCTTTGGGTGGCGGTACTTCCACGCTGGCGCAATTGGCCCGCCAGTTGGCCCGCCAGCGCCGCGGCCTGCCCGTGGATGAATACTGGCACGATGTATATGCCTGGTACCGCTCGCAGCCGCAGTATGCCCCGCAGCTGCAAATGCTGCTCAGCGGCTACTATTACCGACCCAGCGCCGAGGTGCTCGCGCCCAATCTGCGCCAGCAGCTGTATGGGCGCGAATTGCGCGGCAGCGTCTCGCGGCTGGAAGCCTTCGCCGTCTGCCCGCGTGCCTATTTTGCCGGCTATGGCCTGAAGCTGGATGAGCGCGAGGAGTATGCCGTCACGCCCATAGAGCGCGGCAATCTCTTCCACGCCGTGCTGGAATGGGTGGGCCGCACCGTGGCCGAGCGCGGCATCGCCTATGCGGATATTGATGCCGCAGCAGCAGAAGCGTTGGTAGACGAGGCGCTGGAGCTGATCGTGCCGCAGTTTTTGGGCGGCATC